>JAPUKJ010000256.1 GCA_027295705.1 Ignavibacteria bacterium
TTAACACAGGCAAGTGTTGAGGGTAAATCCATGTCCGCTTACCCCGGAAGTTAAGTGTCAGCAAAGGAACTCCTATTTAGTCCTGATGTGATGCAATGCGCACGAGGGATGAGTATGTCAAAAATTGACCTTGATTCCTGTTATGAAACTGCGCGGCAACCCCGGCCGCACACCTGCCGGCCGTCGGGCAACGATATATATCTGGTCAGTTAAGTTTCGGACGGTGACAAAGACCTTGCTTTGAGAAGAAAACGCGTACTCAGCCGACACGTCGAATACCAAATGTGCATCGGTGCTTTGTGTGGGGACAAGCTCTCCCTTCCCCGCTCGTGTGCGCATCTTTGTGACGTACTTTGCTCCCACGTTGATACCCAAAATCTTGCTTTCCAAGCCGAGACTCGCAGCAAGCTGGTGATGTAGTAGATACGGCAGCTCGAAACCAGCTTGGACTTCTCCCCACGGCTCAAAGTCACTGTTGAAACTACTCTTGAACTTTGCGTCCGTATAGGTATAGACAAGGTTGGCAGGGATGGAGTACCCGTTGCTACTGGTACTCCCGAAGTCATTTTCAATGGAAAGTTCTACTCCTTTCACATCCACTTCTCCTCCATTAAACACATCTCCCTTACTCTGACCTCCGACAGCTGCTAGATCAGAACCTAAGAGATTGTCGTAATCGTTAAAGAACGCGACTCCTTGTACGTTCAAGGCATCATCCTTGTAGCGCAGACCTATTTCGTAGTTTATACTCCCCTCGGGCTTTGCACCTTGTTTGGAACTCGGCGGCGCAAATCCTTTATGGACCCCAACGAATGTGCTGAATCTCGTGTTAAACTTGTAGCTTAGTCCAATGCCAGGGATCCAGACATTCACTTTGTTGTGTCGCATTTTCAACTCCTTACCGCTGCGATTTGGATCGTTCTCGCCGAAATCTTTTTGCCTGATTTGAATGTCTTCATAACGGATGCCAGGTGTTGTAATCCAGTTGCCCCACGTAAGGTTGTACTGGACGAACAGCGCCCAAGCTTTTGCAGACTCGACACGATTACTTTCTGTGCCCGGAGTGCCCACTTCAGTGAGCTTCATGACGCCATTGTCCATCTTGTATTGGTCGACCCATTGAAAGCGATCCATTTCATCTTCGTGATAACGCACACCGAGTTCCAACTCGTGTGATATTTCAGAGCCCTCAAGTTGGATCCCAACAATAGACTGAATCCCTTGTGCAAAGTATTCTCGATTGTTAGCCTTTACTTCCAGAGCATTGTCATTAGGACTCGTTGCTCCCGTGATAATTGCATACTCAGCTGCATAAGTGTTGGGATCAGATAGGATATCAGCAATACTTACACTCTTTCCATCGGTTGATGCTCTAACTTTGTCCAACTTGTACCAGTTGCGTTTGAATTCGTTGCGGTAAAAGGTAGCTGTAATGTCAACCTCGTCCGCGGGTTTCATGAAGTATTGTCCCTGATACTGTCTATGCTCAGAGTTCATCTGATCGTTTTGGGATGCAGCGTAGCGACGGTAAGGGTTTTGCTTGAAGTCGGCATCGGTAAGACCGAGGTAGGTTTCATTGGAGACTTCATCTGTTTGGCCTACTTTGAAGGTCAGTTGCTGGAAAACATTGGCTTCTAGGTCAGTGTTCAGCCTAAGCTTTGCCAAATAGTCTTTCTTGTCAAAGCCGGTGTCGCCACCCCCGTCAAGTTCTTTGAACCCATCGGCATTGGCTTGGTATGTTTCAGCCATCCAGGAGAAATTTCCATACGAGTCGCCCATGGTTGCATGGATTCTCCGTTCGTTGTCCTCCCCCGCTACGAGGTTGACACGTCCACTAAAGCTGCCAGGGATCTGAGTCGAGATCAAATTCAACGCTCCACCTGTGGTGTAGGGTCCGTACTTGATCTGGCTGGAGCCTTTGCGAACTTCAATACCCTGCATTCGTCCTGCGGTGGGGAAGTAGTAGGCGGCTGGTGCAGCATACGGCGCAGGAGCGATGAGGATTCCGTCTTCCATAAGCGTGATCTTTTGGCTGCGTTCTACCCCAGTGCCGCGCATACCGATGTTGGGGCGAAGACCGTAGCCCTCTTCTTCTTGAATGTTGATTCCGGGAATGTCCCGCAGAATCCGGTGAATGTCGTTGTAAGTTTGTTTAGCCAACTCAGCTTGTCCGATGTAATGTGCTGAGCCGGGGATTTCGTCAATCTTGTGTCTTCCCCCGATAACCATTTCACGTTCAACTACCATCGGAGAAAGTTCGATCGGCTGTTCTCGCAGGGAAAAGGAAAGCTGTTGTGTTTGGTTTTTTTCCACCACAACTTCGTGCTTTGCTGTTTGGTATCCGATCCGACTTATTACGACCGTATACGTGCCAAAAGGAACTTCCTTGATTAGAAACCGCCCGGATACGTCGGTCGCAGTGGCGAAAATAGTTTCTTCAATTATAACATTGACGTTTTCCAAGATTATCCCGCGTTCCGTTTGGACGATACCTTCGATGTGTCCGGTGGATTCTTGGGAAAGTGATGCTGAGGAATGCAACAAAACAACTGCAGAGACTAGAAGGTGGGAGCGAAGGTACATGAGTTCTCCAGCATGTGAAAGCTTATGGAAACATTGTTGATCAACTTTTTCACGCTATCCTAACAACCATTTCGCCCCCACTATGTTAATGAACAGAAAGACGTACGCGCTCTTAAATCATCGTGGAAACTTTCTTTCTTATTCTGAACGTGCCACCGAAATGCCTTTGGCGAGCGAATAGCAAGAGGGGCATGCGAAAACGTTCGCGTCTTTATTTTGAGACCAGTTCCTTCTGCTGCAATATGTCTGGCGTCTCGCTGGAAGAGCAGGCACAATGCCGCGCGCAAGGTCTCAGCTTTGTCTGTTGACGCTTTTTCATTTCGTGGCGAACAAGCAGCACGGCAGTTGCCGCCACGACTATCAGAGATACTATTTGTTGCCAATCCATTTTCTACGCTCCTCCTCCGATCCATAGGCCCACCCTGAAAACGAGAAATGTTACGCTGTACGCGAGCATTGTCATATATCCGAACTGGAAGAGAGGCCACTTCCATCCGTTGGTTTCGCGACGCATTACTGCAACGGTGGACAGACACTGCATTGCCAGCACATAGTAGACCATCAAGCAGATGGCAGTTAGGACAGTAAAGGTTGGCTTGCCTGTGACGGGATCTTTGTCGTTCTGCATTTGTTCCTTTAGTGATAGAGTGCCGCTTTCTTCGTCTGCATTCTTGATGTTGTAGATTGTACCCATTGTGCTCACAAACACTTCGCGCTGTAGAATTGATCCGATGAGCCCAATGCCAATTTTCCAGTCGAAGCCTAATGGTCGTATCAGCGGTTCGATGAGATGTCCCGCTCTTCCGGCAAAACTCTGGTTGATCTGTTCTGATGCCGTGCCGTTCTCGAGTCGCGGATACGTTGCGAGAAACCACAACACGATTGAGACTCCCAGAATGATCGTCCCGGCTTCTCTCAGGAAAAGCCTTGCACGCTCCCACATCTTCAGCAAGATTGTCTTTGCTGAAGGGAGTTTGTACCGGGGGAGTTCCATGATGAAAACGGGGGGGGCGCTCTTCAGGAGTGTTTTCTTAAGAAGCCAGGCCATGGTGAGTGCGGCAGTGAGTCCAAGCAAATACATTGACAACATTGTCAAGGCTGGCAGGGATAGAATCCCAAACAGGCTTGTGCTTGGGATAAATGCTGCAATCATCAACGTGTATATTGGAAGCCTGGCACTGCAGCTCATCAGCGGAGCGACCAGCATGGTGACGAGGCGGTCTTTGGGACTTTCGATAGTGCGTGTAGCCATGATGCCCGGGATTGCACAAGCAAACGAACTGAGCAGCGGGATGAATGATTTTCCGTGGAGTCCCACTTTGCTCATTGCTCTATCCATTATGAATGCCGCCCGTGCCATGTAGCCGGTGTCTTCGAGCAGGCCGAGAAAAAGAAAGAGGAAAAGGATTTGTGGAAGAAACGTAACAACCGCAGCTACTCCAGCAAGTGCACCGTTTACAATGAGATCTCGTAAATCACCCTCAGGCATCACGCGCGTTATTTGCTGCCCCAGCAAATCAAAGCCGTCTCCAATTAACTCCATGGGGAGGATTGCCCAAGTGAAAATGCTTTGGAATATCACTGTCATCAGGGCAAAAAAGAACACGAAGCCCCAGACTTTGTGAGTGAGCACCCGGTCGATTTTGTCACTGAGGCTCATGTCGGCATGTTTAGTTTGCGTTACTGCAATTGCGCAGACATTGTTAATCCATTTGTATCGTGCTTCAATAACCACCGACTGTCTATCGATACCAAGGAAATCGAGTCGCCGATGGTCCTTCTTCACATGCTCCATCAGTTCATAAGAGAATCTGTCCAGTTGATGGGGTGAGGGTGTTTGAGTTGTGAGCAGATCGAGTGCCTCATGAAAGGCGAGGGGTTCGCTTACCTTGTGATAGTTCTTCAGCAAGTCAATAAGTTCATCGCATTCCCGTGCAAACACCTCCGGCACGGACCACTTCCGAACAACACCATTTGACTTTGGTGTTGTTTCAATTGTTTTTTTTAGTTCGTCAATTCCCATCTTCCTGCTTGCTATGGTAGGAATGACAGGCACTCCGAGTTGCTGCTGAAGAGCGTTGAAATCGATCTTTATCCCCTCGCTGTTTGCAATATCAATCATGTTCAGCGCAACAACAACGGGTAGGTGACTGTCGATAATCTGACTCACCAAGTACAGGTTACGTTCTAGATTGCTTGCATCTACGACGCAGATAACGGAATCTGGGGCGGTTGTATGAGCAGTTCGACCAAGGAGGATATCGGTAGCGATCTTTTCATCAGGTGAGTTGGCGGTAAGACTATATGTCCCAGGCAAGTCGAGTAGGGACGCTTCTGAGCCATCGTGAAAAGTGATTCGGCCTTCCTTTTTTTCTACGGTAACTCCGGGATAGTTACCGACTTTTTGTCGAAGTCGAGTAAGAGCATTAAAGAGCGTGGTCTTGCCTGAATTGGGATTGCCTATTATTGCTATAGTGCGGACACGAACAGATTCAACGGTGGACGTGCTCATGTCACGTCCTTCGTGACAAGCACAGCCTGCGCTTCGTTGCGACGGAGGGAAAGCCGGTAGCCTCCTACCCGCACTTCGATAGGATCACCCAGCGGAGCAAAACGTATGAGTTGAACTTGTATGCCTCTGACAACTCCCATTTCCATTAGCCGTTGTCTCACAGTTGCAGCTGCATGGCTAATTCGTTCTACAGTCCCTTTTTCGCCAGGCAGCAATTCACTCAAAGATACTTCGTTCATTTCATGGACCCAAGCCATTTCTGCTATTCCTTTTTCTTGCATCTCGAACACGTCCCAAAAATCTGAAGACTCGAACTCTGGGATTTGAAATTCTTCTCTGAACAAACCTCGTCCTGGATCCGGTCAAGTTTCTCGTTAACAAATTCTAGAATGTCTCCACATTCTAGGCAGATCATGTGATGGTGGTGGGGACGTCCGAAGGCCTTTTCGTATCGGGATGTGCTGTCTACAAAGCGGTACTTTGAAACAAGCCCACACTCCTGTAGCAAGTCAAGCGCATTATAGACGGTCGCCTTGGAGACTTTCACGCCATTTGATACTAGGCGGTAGTAGAGTGATTCTGCATCGAAGTGACCTTGACTCTCAAGGACGGCATCTAGCACTGCAAACCGCTCGGGCGTAGCTCTCTGCCTCCCGCTTGCTTTCAAGTGCTTTGTCAAAACATCATGTGCTGCTTGGATATCCATTTTCCTTGTTTAGAATTAGACTAAATAAAAATAACGAGAAAATGTTTTGTTGTCAAGCGAAAAATGGGCTTTTCAGAATTTAGCATATCTTGGAGGTCAATTTGAACACTGCTGAGACTTTGTAATGGGGTATTGTCCGTTCCTGTAGAGAATGTGCGATCTAGGATTCTCATTCTTCCCCCGGGCAAAATGTTTGAAATTTTGTATATTTTGCTTGCTTATTTAATTCAATTTCCTTTATTTTCGAAGTCTAGTTTTAGCTAATTCTGCTAATGATAAATGTCAAGGAAGTTGTCTAAACGCAAATATCTCGGTGGAAAAGCGATCAATCGTGAGCCAATTCCGAAAAACACTTCAGTTAATCTTCTTGTGAATCGATATTTCCAAGCGTACAACGCAGGGAGGTTAAGAGAAGCTTGTCAACTATTTGCCAATGAAATGCTCGATTCTAACGTTACTGTAGGAATGAGCATCACTGGGGCGCTGACCCCTGCTGGGCTCGGCGGTTCTTGTATTGTGCCGTTGATCAAAGCAGGATTCGTTGACTGGATCGTCAGCACGGGGGCAAACCTCTATCATGATACACATTTCTCTTTGGGCCATTCTTTGTACCGTGGGACGCCGTTTATTGATGACAGAATTCTGCGCAAAGAAGGTATTATCCGAATATATGACGTTCTGTTTGATTATGAGGTCCTGTTGGATACTGACGAATTTCTTAGGACTGTGATCAAGAACGAGGAATTTCAAAAGGAGATGGGGACGGCTGAGCTCCATTACAGGCTGGGAAAGTATGTCGCGGGAAGAGAGCGCGTTCTCAAAATCAAGCACAGTAGCGTCTTGGCAACTGCATATAGCTGTGGGGTGCCGGTGTACACGTCTTCGCCGGGTGACAGCTCAATAGGGATGAATATGGCTGAATTAGAACTTTCTGGTTATGAGATGAGGATTGACGTTCTGTTGGATGTGAATGAGACTTCAGGAATCGTGCTTGAAGCAAAGAAGGGAAAAGGACAAAGCGGCGTCCTGATATTTGGCGGGGGATCACCCAAGAACTTCGTTCTCCAAACCGAGCCTCAAATCCAGGAGATCCTCAAAATAGGTGAAAAAGGTCACGATTTCTATATTCAGATAACAGATGCCCGGCCCGATACCGGCGGACTTTCTGGGGCAACGCCATCAGAGGCTGTGAGTTGGGGAAAGATTGACCCCAGCCGGCTAGGCTCCTCCGTGGTGGCTTATCTGGATTCAACCATTGCGATGCCAATAATGACATCATATGCCTTGGCAAACCGAAAGCCAAGAAAACTAAAGCGGCTATACAATCGCCGAGCGGCACTTGTTGAAAATCTAAGAAAAGGCTACCTAACGGCGCAAAAGAAAAAAACCATCAAATCTCTCGGGTTCAAGAACCGAGCGACAACTGTCTCTCACTAATTCAAGGAGGTATTCTGATGAGCAGATTGCAGGAATTGAAAGACCTGTTACAAAGCTTCGAAAAGGATTTCGTCAAGTTCTATGAGAAAGGGAACAAGTCGGCCGGTACACGGGTCCGTAAGGAAATGAACGAGTTAAAGAAGAAAGCTCAAGAAGTCCGCAAAGAGGTCCAGGAAATTAAGGCTCAGGCAAAGGCCGCAAGCCCAGTATAGACCAAACAGATTCTGTACAATATAGAGGGAGGTGTGCTCCCCTTGGCTGAGGTGGGACAGTCAACTGGGAGTGTGTCTCCCTCTCTTCGTTTTTTGCGCTTGAATTTACCAAACGAGGTCAAGGACTCGGGAATCTATAAAAAAGAAAACCCACCTCACGGTGGGTCTTCAAAGGGTTTAACCTTGCTATGCCAGAGTGCGTTGGGCTCGGCGAATGGCCTTGACTCTCTTCATGCGTTTCTTCACCGAGGGTTTTGTGAAATATGTACGCTTCTTGTATTCTTTTAGTACTCCTGAGCGTTCGTATTTTTTCTTGAATCGCTTAAGCGCACGATCTATTGGCTCGTTCTCAGAAACAACGATGCCCACCAAATAAAATCACCTCCTTACAAGTGCTTCATACATTACTCGGACAGGATGAATATTAGCCATCCTCACTATTATCGACAATACTCTCTAGTAGCTTGCGTTCACCAAGCTTTTCAAAAGAAACGACAATTGCGGAAGCACCACCAGAGGTCCTTTCCTTTGAGACTATCTTGCCAATATCACCCCATTCCGAATGGAAAATGGCTTGCCCAATCGTATACGTGTTCTGGGGTCTGTATTCGGAACAGTCGGATCTCTCTATCTTTTTCTTCGATTCCTCTTCAATCTTTTTGAGTTCCGTCAAGTCGATCAGAGAAGCATGGCGGCAACGTGTGCAACGATACCAAGTTTTCTCCGGCTGGTTTTCAAGCGAACCCGTCATTTCCATTTTCGCAATTCGCGCGCAGTGATTACAAAAGTGGGAAATACTCTTTCCCCTTGCCATTTGTTTCCTCTGTATCAATTTTGCAATCTGAGGGCTGAGATGTTTCGCTTGGGAAATCAGAACTCCAATCCAATCTACTTTATTTCTTTCTCTATGTCAAGCTCACCTCAAAGAACAAGACAAGGTTTATTGATTTTTTTCTTTCTTGAGTTTTCCGTCCAATCTCATTATATTGCAACGGCGACAGGGCCCTTAGCTCAGTTGGTTAGAGCAGCAGACTCATAATCTGCGGGTCGTAGGTTCGAGCCCTACAGGGCCCACTCCAGAACCTCATTTCGGTGTCCCACTCTCCAAACACTCTGATGCCAACGCCCCAATCCCCCGCTTCGGGCCTCTGCATAAGGGTAATCTTCCTACTTAATGGGTTTCCCAGTCGTGAACCGCCTCACTCATATTGGCGCAACAAATTTTCGGAAATTGAGCCAATCCTAACATCCTTCCTTGGACTACTAGTCTTGATTTCCAATGATCCTGTTCGTAGAGATTCGCAGGATATCAACGGCTGGTTTTTCGGAGGGGTGAAGGCTTGATTCAGAGTTTAC
>JAPUKJ010000257.1 GCA_027295705.1 Ignavibacteria bacterium
ACGTACACTTTTCCCAAAGTGACAGGAGTCCCAAACGCATTGCCAGTACAGGCAACCCAGATCTTTCCATCAACTGCAACCGCTGCTGCAGTAGGACCTTCGCTGAGGATGAGCGTCTTTTTAACGGTATCCACGGTTACATCAACCACTGAGATGGTTCGATTTGACCCAAATCCAGAGTTACAAACAAACAATTGATCACCACTGAGGACCATCCCTTGCGGATTGGGACCAACCTGGACTGTACCAATGCTACCAAGTGTTGAGAGCTCAAGAACAAGTATCGAACTACTGAACAGCTGGGTGACGTACGCTTTGTTCCTTAGGGAATCTATCAAGAGATCATGCGGCGTTGCACCTGGATAATTCGCTGATTGCTGAAGTGCGTGATTGGCTAGACTTATCACCTCGATATTTTCAGAGCCACTCATCAAAATGTAGGCTCTGCCATCGAAAAGCTTGATATCATCTCCCGTGCTGCCAAGATGCATACCATTGTTTGTCGCCTCAAATACATCTCTGAAGACCGTGTCACGGTCAACATCGTAAAGAGAAAGCCGTGCACCTGCCGGGTCGCCAAAATTCCCTTCGTTCAACACATAGACACCTTTAACAACTGCTGGCGGCGGCATAGAACTAGCTGGGGCAGTCGGATCTCTTTTGCACCCTGCAAAGAGAACCAACAGTAAACTCAAATAGATAGGTAGTGCCTTCATCTCTTCGCTCCTTATCTTATGTGTTTAGTACTCTACCCCGACCGTGACTCTATAAGAACGCAGCGGCATAGGATAGGCAATCATGACCTGGTAATCTTCATCGAACACGTTGTTGATCTCTACTTTTGTAATAACTCCGAATTGGCTAATCTGAAGACGTCCTCGGATGGCTAGGTTTGTAATACTGTACGACGGAATAAAATTCACGTTGTCTTCAGTATAGAACCGAAAGCCGACAAATTGATGACTCACCGTCCCGCCTACCTGTCTGAAAACGGAACCTTCCAAACTCTTCGAAACGGATAGGGAGAGGTTAAGTGTTTCTTGAGGGATGTACGGAAGCTGAGTATTAACGTTGGGGTCGCCAGGATATTCTTTGGACGCCTTGACACTCCTGAGTGATGTGTAGCTGAATTTGAAAGTCAGAAACTTTCTGATCAGTTTCCATTCGTACGAAGCTTCGATGCCGTTTGTATGAACCTTCCGAATGTTTTTTGGCGTGACGCCCAATCCACCTGCAGCAACCCACACTATTCGGTCGTTCATCGCTGTAAGGAAGTATGAAGCCTGGATGTAATGGTCACCAGCCATAGAAAATGAAATAGTACCCCCCATTTCGAAACCTACTGATCTTTCCGGCCTGAGGTTTGGATTCCCTATCCCGCCGCCCCCGTTGAAGTAAAGCTCATTGAATGTCGGGACGCGAAAGCTTCTACTGATGCTGGCGCGTAGTGCTGGTTTCAGCTTGCTTGCAATGGCAATGTCGAACTCCTTAAAGGCGAGCAATAACCCGAGTCTAGGACTCCATGAAGATGCCGAGGAGGTAATCGCATCGAAGCGAAGTGCCGGATAGAGCACAAGCTCTGAAACGGCCCCCGTGGACTTTATCAGTCGATGTTCGCCGGCCACGAAAGACCCTACCTGCGATCGCCTAACACTAGACACAATCGAGTTTCCCTCCGCAAATGTACGGACAAGCTCACCGCCAACAATAATCCTGGACGCATCATTGAGGATGTAATCAAGCGAGGATTCAAGCCTTAGGTCAATATTCTTAAAATAATTATCCAATGAGTTCACGCCTATAACGAGATCCGGATCTCGATAACGCTGATAGGCGTAGTGGCCCTGGAAACTCGTCCGCAAGCGCACTGTCGGCAAAATGTCCGCTGCCAAGGTCATCTGAACTAGATTGTCACTGTCAGTTTGTCGCGCTCGACTTGAACTGAACGGGCTGACAACCGGGCCACCGACACCCCTTTCAGATCTGAACGAGTGCGCGAATGAAACTAGCTTGACATGTTCGGTGATTACAAGCGAAGTATTTATGCTTCCGTACCGCGCAACAAAATCGGCATTCACACGCTTGATGTTGTGCACAAGATTTCCGTTATGAAAACGATATGGGAAATTTTCCTTGCCGCGTTCCTCCTGGTAGCTCGCCCGAATGCCGAGGTCCGCAAAGGAGGTCCCACCCGAGAACTGATAACGTTTGTAACCGAAAGAGCCAACAGAGGTTGTAGCCTCAAATGTATTGGTATAAGAAGAGGGACGCATGACAACATTCACCACTCCCGCCAAAGCGTCCGCACCATACGTGGCAGAATGGCCGCCTCGCACCACTTCGACTCTTTCTACCTCACCAATAGGAATCATGCCCAAATCAACAAGCCCATTCTGAAATGAACTCACCCTGAGACCGTTGAAAAGGATCAAAGTATGCTCCGCACCCAATCCACGCTGCGCGATTGTTTTTAGACCTGAAGCGCCCCCGTAGTCCTTGACAAAGACACCGACCGTCGGTGAAATTACACTAGCAAGTGAGGATCCATTATTCTGTCCAATTTCCTCACGTGTAACAACGCTAATTGAAGATGGGGAGAGAGCTACCGATTGCGGGATGCGCGTGGCACTCACGACAATTTCACCCATTGTAATCAGCCTGGGGTCGAGCTCAACCCGGAGCACGCTATCAGGTATATCGAGAAGCTCTAGCTCGTGAGTGTCATAGCCGGGTGAAGCAATTGTAAGAACCACTGGAACGCCCTCAAGCTCCACGCGAAACAAACCGACTGAGTCGGCATACGCAATGATTCCACCTTCCCTCCCACCGACAACGGTTGCATACCCAATCGGTCTCATTGATGTTGCGTCAACAACAGATCCCCTAACCTCAAGTCCCGCCTGAGAATAGACAGATAACCCAAAGCATAACAACAAAAGGAAGCAACTGTGGATTACTATGTGGATAAGTTTGAACACCTAGTCCTCAAAAAAAAGGCCCCAGTCTCGAGAAGAGGACTGGGGCCTACAATTCAATTGCATGATCTCCCTGCCCTTCCCGCGAAGGCTTTGAAAGAATCGACGAGAAGTTGGCAGGTCTCCTGGCTCATGGCATTACTGCACCGGTGCCTTCCCATCCGATTTCAGACAGTGACATCCGGCTTTACAGCCATCTACAGTTGCGGGGCAGCTTCCGCTTCGAACGGAATTCCCTTTTCATCCCGTGATTTGAAACGGGACACCAACCTCTGACGTGAGAAAGAACAACAACTCCAAGCTCAATATACAGGCCAAGGTTCTCATTGTCAAGAGAAATGTTTGAACCTACGGATATTTCTCACAACCGAAATGATTAAGGAAGAGAACTTCGCTAATTTGATACACACCTAACCATTTTTGCAAGCACATCGGGACCCATTGCCAAACCCACCACTTATGAAATGTTGATCAAAAAAAACATCACACCTGCGAGGATGCCAACTAGTGGGATCTTTTCTCAAACTTGAACAGTTGATGAACTCTTGTTCATTGTTTCTCCTGACCCCTTTTCGTACATTGTGTTAGCAGGTCAACATTCTTAGAATCACGGTTCTTCCTCTCGTTGAAGTCGGATGGCTTTAAACGGACACCGATCAACCACCTTTGCATCCACCTGTTTCGTAGATCGTTCGACATCCATTCTGATCAAACCGCTGCTATTTCTGCCAATAATATTCTGGCTCCTCGGTTGTTCTAAGCACTCGGGAGATCATACAAAGATTGGCGATATTACCTACATCAACACCGCCAAAAGTGTAAGATACGTTGGCTCCCGCACGTGCAGCAGCTGTCATATGGAAATCTATGAGTCGTACTCGAAATCGGAAATGGGACGCTCGATGACGAAGCTTGACCGTACGAACATCATAGAAGAGTATCCTCAAAGCATTCAGGTGTACGATTCCGTCGGCAACTTCTTCTACGAGATGCTGCAGCGTGACGGACAGTTCTATCAGCGCGAGTACCGTTTGGACAAGAACGGAAATGTCGAACACGAGAGAGTTCTTGAAGCAGAATACGTCATTGGCTCTGGAAATAATCTTCGCATGTATTTCCACGATGAAAATGGAATGCTGTATGAACTGCCGCTGACATGGTACGTACACAAGAAACACTGGGATCTCAGTCCGGGATATCGTGATTTCGGAAACCTGCGCTTTTCCCGCTACGCTGGAGCAAAATGTATCGCGTGCCACAACTCCTACCTCAAAGAATCCAAGACGATGATTGATCGCTATGTAGAACCATTCACACTCGGGATTAGCTGTGAACGCTGCCACGGTCCAGGCGAGCTTCATGTTCAGCGAATGATAGAAATAAAGGAAGAAGACGTAAACGCACCGACCATTGTCAATCCGAGAAAATTGCCACCACAAGAACAACTGGACGTCTGCCGGCAATGTCATTTGCTTGGGAGTGCCTGGGCCCTTCACGGCGAAAGCGACTGGTTTGATTTCCGTCCTGGCATGAAGCTGGAAAATCACCGTTCAGTGTACTTTCCTAAAGAGACACGCAAGGAAGTCTTCCTGGTCGGGGATAGTCCCCAACGCCTTTCACTTAGTCGCTGTTTCAAGGCAAGCAACGGAACCTTGACGTGCATAACGTGCCACGATCCGCATTTCTCTATCAAAACTTTCACCGAGGATCACTACAATCAAAAATGTAAACAGTGCCATCCCGTGGCGTCCCTGTCTGGCAAACCCTTGGAATATTCCCATACGACCACTGACAATTGCGTTCCGTGCCATATGAACAGGACAGGTCGTGATAACACACTTCACGGGGTTTCTAACACCGACCATTGGATCCGCGTTGACGCAAATAAGACCGCTGTAGACTGGTCTATCCTGAAGCAACCTATCGAGAAACAACCAATAACGACATTGATCCCTCATGTGGATGCAAATGATGGCGGTGCTGCAATGCGTAGAGGGATTGCTTATCTCGACTATTTCAAAAACCGCGACAATCGGACAGCTTATCTGGATTCTTCTCTGGCCTATCTGACTGCTGGCTTGCATCTGGTGGAAAACAATAGTCGAGGCCATTTCAATATGGGGGAAGTACAAGGTATCCTCGGCCATTATGATGAAGCGGTCGCATCTCTGAATCGAGCAGTCGATCTCAAACCTGACTATGCAGAAGCCTACTATGAATTGGGGAGAATCTATACTGTCAAACAACAAGTGGACATGGCAATCAACTATTATAGAATGGCGGTGCAGCATATGCCCGATGAGCCAACGTTCTTGGAAGGGTTAGGTATGGCACTGGCGGATGGAGGATACCCGGAAGAGGCAGCTCGCATTCTTGAGAAATCATTACAGGTGGACAAACAAAATCCTAGGACATATCACTACTTGGGGAACCTCTACGCTATCAGTTTTCAGCAACCGGAGAAGGCCTTATCGTATTATCAGAGGAGCGTGGTACTAGAACCGGATTCACCAAAGGTCTACATTAACCTCGGAAATACATTTACGCTGCTTGGAAAGTACACGGAAGCAGTAAAATCGTACAAAAGAGAGCTGCGTTATCAGCCGAAATCTCCAGAGGTTTTCGTCAATCTTGGCAGGGTATATGCCCTAATGGGGAAGAA
>JAPUKJ010000258.1 GCA_027295705.1 Ignavibacteria bacterium
AGAGCACATGACTTCACCGATGAACTTTGATTTGGCCTGCGGACTTGAAAGAATATGCCAAAAAGATACCCAGAGGACTCCCAATGACTCTTGCGACAGGTGTTGGAGAGTTCTTTGGATCTTTTGATGTCATAACCGGCATCCTTGCGTAATTGGCGGCATGGGGTCTGGTTCTCGTGCGCTCACTCATTTACAGCCTTAGATTGAAAACACCGTTCCACACAGGCAAACAAGCTGGTTGGGACTTCAACCTATTACTGCTAATTATGGCGTTGGCACTTGCATTATTAGGACCTGGGGATTGGTTATTATCCGGTCTATGGAGTTGAAACTCATAATCGCATGTTCGCCGCCTTGAAGCATCACTGGCCAGAGTATCTCATGGAAGCTGCAGGGCTGGGAATCTTCATGATCTCAGCAGGGTTATTCGGCACGTTCCTTGAATATCCGAACTCGCTTCTCCATCAGTCTATTTCAGATCCGTTCCTACGCCGTCTTATTATGGGTGTTCTTATGGGATTGACGGCAATCGGCATCATTTATTCACCGTGGGGCAAGCAGTCAGGGGCACACATAAACCCTTCGGTGACTCTAGCATTCTTTCGACTTGGGAAAGTGAAGGGATGGGATGGCCTCTTTTATGTTGTCGCACAGTTTGCTGGCGGTGTTAGTGGGGTTCTGGTTGCGAGCCTTATTCTCGGAAGTGCAATTGCACATCCGTCAGTGAATTATGTAGCCACGGTGCCGGGTTCAACGGGAGTAGCCCTGGCCTTTGCCGCCGAGTTTATCATAGCATTCATTCTCATGATTGTAATTCTGGCAGCCACTAACACTCAGCGCCTGGCGCGGTACACAGGTCTTTTTGCTGGTATTCTTGTAGCAACGTATATCACCTTCGAGGCACCACTCTCAGGTATGAGTATTAACCCTGCGCGAACTTTTGGCTCTGCTGTTTCCGCTCAGCTCTGGACCTCATTATGGCTGTATTTCACTGCGCCGGTACTTGGTATGCTGGCAGCAGCGCAGGTGTACCTATGGCGTAGAGGTGCACATAGGATATCTTGTGCAAAGCTTCATCATCAAAACGATAAGCGCTGCATTCATTGTGGCGAAAACATGTGACACTCAATGGTGCAGTTTTCGTGATCAATCATCACAAGAGGTGAGCTAGATTTCAGTGGCGTATACCGATTCTCGAATTATCGCATTGAATCATACATGGTTAGAGCAAATTCATGTTAATCCTACAATCCATCAACATATAATTAATAAGTACTTCTAAGGGAGGACTTCACATGAACAAACGAGCGCTTATCATTGTCGTGGGGCTGATTGTTGTATTAGTCGTTTGGTATCTGTTCCGCCCCGAGCGGATCTTCATCAGTACAACCGTCAATGAAGAGCTGCCGGGAGTGGGGGCCAGCCAGACGAGCTCTTCGTCTACATCACCGGGAGAGTTATATGTGGGGAACTTCCACGGCGTGGCCCACGAAACCAAGGGCATTGCAACTATCTACCGACTCCCAGACGGTAAGAGAGTGCTGCGCTTTACGGATTTTGAAACTTCTAACGGCCCCGATGTCTAGGTGTATCTAGTTGCAGCTAACGACGCCAACGATAATGAAACGGTCGAAAAAGCCGGCTTTGTTCACCTGGCAGCGCTGAAGGGCAACATCGGCGATCAAAACTATGATCTGCCGGGAGATGTTGACCTGACAAAGTATCGCTCAGTTACGATTTGGTGCCGTCGCTTTGGTGCTAACTTCGCTACAGCGCCGCTATCGCCGGTTTCGGATGCATCATAATTCTTTATCAATAGGTAGCTCACTCGAATTGAAGACTCTGTTTCAGGACGCTAGTTTGCTCATTTAAGGAGGCCTACTTCATGGCATATCAGCCAATTGAAAATTACGGGATCATCGGTGACATGCATACATCAGCATTGGTGGGAACGAACGGATCAATCGACTGGTATTGTTTCCCGCACTTCGATTCTCCCAGTGTGTTTGCAGCTATTCTTGACGATAATAAAGGGGGACGTTTCAAGATAGCTCCTACCTGCGAGGGCATTACGTACAAGCAGTTTTACTGGCCAGAAACGAACGTCTTGGTCACTCGCTTCCTATCACCCGATGGCGTAGCGGAGATAGTTGATTATATGCCAGTAGGAGCAGCTGCACGAAAATTTGGATGCCATAAGTTGGTTCGACGGGTAAACGTACTTCGCGGAGCCATGCCGTACCGGATAGAATGTCAGCCGGCATTCAATTATGCCCGTGATGAGCACAAGACAGAGATCAGTTCGGGGGGAGCGTCTTTCAATTCGCGTTCTCTCAGCCTAGGATTGTCAACTCGAATCCCTCTGAAACTAAGAGGAAACGGAGTAACCGCAGACTTCAGGTTGCAGGAAGGACAGAGAGCGGTTTTTGTCCTTAAGCAAATTGAATCCGGAGCCGCTCCCGGTACGCTACTTTCCGAGGAGGAAGCTGAGGAACAGTTCAGGATGACTGTAGAGTATTGGCGCCGGTGGATATCCCAATGCACGTACAAAGGCCGATGGCGTGAAACAGTCCATCGGTCAGCCCTTGTGCTAAAACTACTTACCTATGAGGCAACGGGGGCCATTGTTGCAGCGCCTACGTGTAGTCTCCCGGAGGGAGTCGGCGGAGAGCGCAACTGGGATTATCGATACACGTGGATTCGCGATGCGGCCTTCACCATCTATGGGCTGATGCGCATTGGGTTTACCGAATCAGCGGCTCAGTTTATGCATTGGTTGGAGGCGCGCTGCCACGAGCTGAATCCGGATGGGTCGCTGCAAATCATGTACGGAATTGACGGACGCCATGAACTAACTGAAGAAACCCTTGATCACTTAGAGGGCTACAAAGGTTCTCGCCCCGTGCGGATAGGCAACGGCGCATACAACCAGCTTCAGTTAGACATTTACGGTGAGCTGATGGACTCGGTATACCTTTACAACAAGTATGGGAGCCCTATCTCGTACGATCTTTGGACTCACTTGAGGCGGCTAATCAACTGGGTGTGCGACAACTGGCAGAAGAAAGACGAGGGCATTTGGGAGGTTCGCGGTGGGCAACAGCATTTCGTTTACTCAAGGCTTATGTGTTGGGTCGCAGTAGATCGAGGTCTCCGTCTGGCTGACAAACGATCGTTCCCTGCTGATAGAGACCGGTGGCTAAAAGTGCGCGACAAAATTTACGAGGAAATTATGGCTCGGGGGTGGAATTCAAAACGTCAGGCATTTGTGCAGCATTACGGAAGTGAGTCGCTGGATGCTTCAAATTTGATGATGCCGCTCGTGTTTTTTCTCTCTCCAGCGGACCCCAGAATGCTAAAGACCCTCGATGCGACGAATCAATCGCCCGAGAAAGGTGGACTTGTATCCAACAGTTTGGTCTACCGGTACAATGCTGAACAAACCCCCGATGGTCTCGCAGGTGAAGAAGGAACCTTCAACATCTGTACCTTCTGGCTCGTAGAAGCGCTGACGCGCGCGGGAAGAGGTGACCCCAAGAAGCTTGAACAGGCGCGCCTAATGTTCGAGCAAATGTTGGGCTATGCAAATCATCTGGGGCTCTATGCTGAGGAAACCGGTCGCAGTGGCGAGGCGCTGGGGAATTTCCCCCAAGCATTCACACACCTGGCCTTGATTAGCTCTGCTTTCAATCTCGATAAAGCCCTGGGCAAGAGGGACTAGCATGGGTGATAGTGAACACGTTTCGATCACACACGGAAGGTATAAGGGGTGGGATTCCTGGCATCTACGACAAGGTCCCTTGGAACTTGTGCTTGTTCCCCAGGTGGGGGGACGCATTATGGGTATGGAGTGGCTAGGTCATAACCTCTCCTTTACTGATCCAAATCTCGAAGGCCAAGTGGTGGATCTCAGAGGAATTCAGGATGTGCGTGCCAAGAAGCAGGAGATGGGATTTCTCCTTTGGGGCGGTGACAAGACGTGGTTGGCGCCTCAGACAAGATGGACCGATGGGGTGCCATTTCTGGATTTGGATAGCGGGCCCTTTGACATCCACGTCGATCAAGATGAATCGGCTGTCTTAAGGGTCCGAATGACAAGTCAAGTTTGCCGGGAGACAAGTGTTCAAATCACCAGGACTGTGACGATGCAGGGTGGGATAGATGAATGGATCGTCACTCATCGCATGCTCAATGCCTCTACCGAGGTAATCGAGTGGGGCGTGTGGGATGTGAGCATGGTGCTCAAATCCGGGAAGGTCTATTTGCCTAGACGTGAGTCTTCGCTCTACCCCAAAGGTGTTAGGACGTTTGCCGAGGAAGGCGAATCAGTTCAGATACGCAACGAAGTTGTAGGTGAACTTGAAGGCATCGCGGTCATTACTTGTGGCCAACCACGGGCGTATAAGTTTGGTGTCGATGCGGAGGAAGGGTGGATGCTCGGGGTACTCGAAGTACCCGGACTCGGTCTCGTCGGCTACCGTAAAGAGGTGCCAGCATTCAAGGGGCAACCCTACGGACATGGATGCATCGCCGAGGTATACAACTCTGATCGGTATCCGTACTTCGAGATGGAAATCCACGGCCCGATCTCCCGCCTGAAACCAGGAGAGAGTTTTGAACTGGAGGAACGACAGGCTCTGTTCGATGTACCGCAATGGCCGCGGAGCGAAGAAGAGGTTCGACAGTATTTGAAACTTCACCAAGAACATATCAACTGATAGTAGGAGGTAGTCGTGCCTAGCGATATGCATTTTGATGTCATCATTATTGGCACAGGAGCTGGTGGCGGAACCATGGCGTATGCCTTAGCGCCCACAGGCAAGAAGATTCTAATCCTGGAACGGGGGGATTACTTGCCACGAGAGAAGGACAACTGGGACACCAAGCTCGTCTTCACTGATGCGAAGTACAAGGCACATGAGACATGGTATGACAAGAAGGGGAAGGAATTTCATCCAGGCATTAATTATTACGTTGGTGGGAATACGAAAGTGTACGGGGCTGCACTGCTGCGCTTCCGGAAAGATGATTTCACTCAAGTGAAGCATCATGGAGGCATCTCACCCTCGTGGCCTATCAGTTACGATGATATCGAGCCCTACTACACAAAAGCGGAACAACTTTATCATGTCCATGGGCAGCGGGGCGTCGATCCGACAGAACCGAAGGCCAGCGCTCCTTACCCGCACCCACCAGTAAGTAATGAACCGCGGATTCAGGAGTTGTCAGACGATCTTCGACGCATAGGACACAAGCCGTTTCAGCTGCCCCTTGGTATTATGCTTAATGAAGCGAACATGGAGGTAAGTAAGTGCGTGAGATGCGCAACATGCGATGGATTTCCGTGTCTGGTCGATGCAAAGGCAGATTCGCACGTTGTGTGCATACGTCCTGCACTGGAATACCCCAATGTTACACTCCTCACGAATGCCTACGTGAAGCGACTTGAGACAAGTGCAAATGGTCGCGAGATTACGAAGGTGTCTGTAGTAACCAATGGGACGACCACAGAGTATTCCTCAGACATTGTGGTTGTATCGTGTGGCGCCATCAATTCAGCGGCGTTACTTCTCCGATCGGCTGACGACAAACATCCACAAGGACTGGCAAACAGCTCTGACGTTGTTGGTCGCCATTATATGGCGCACAACAATTCGGCATTCTTAGCTATTTCTAAGCGTCCGAACCCGACTCGGTTTCAAAAAACCATTGCCCTGAATGATTTCTACTTCCGTTCGGATGATTGGGAGTACCCGCTTGGGCACATTCAGATGCTTGGCAAATCTGATGCGGAAATGTTGAAAGGCGATGCGCCGCTGCTGACACCTGTCATGGCGCTCGATGTAATGGCTAAGCACTCCGTTGACTTCTGGCTGACGTCGGAAGATCTTCCTGCCCCGAACAATCGAGTAACGATTAACAAGCAGGGAGGGATCACACTCTCGTACACGGAAAACAACCTGGAAGGACATAAACGACTTACCGCTAAGCTGAAAGCAATGCTGACACACATCGGATGTGAAGATCACCTCTTACCGTGTTCTGTCTACCTCGGTAAGAAAATTCCGATTGCTGGGACGGCTCATCAGTGTGGGACGGTTCGGTTCGGCAATGACCCCAAGACGTCTGCGCTTGACGTGAATTGCAAAGCTCACGACGTGGATAACCTTTACGTTGTTGATGGGAGCTTCTTCGTTTCAAGCACGGCGGTGAATCCGGGGCTCACCATTATCGCGAATGCTTTAAGGGTTGCAGACCACATTATTGAAAAGGTGCAAGCAGAAGCAAAACCGAAAGCTCGCACGAGAGGTGTTGTTGTGTAGCGATTAAACCCAAAAGTGCGGGAACCACAGAGAGAAAAGTGACAAAAAGGAGGTAGGAGGAAAGATGAATGACAGCAGACCCATATTCATTCCCGTTATACTGGGAACTCCCCGCCAGGGACGGATGAGTGAACATGTTGCCAACTTCGTGGTGGATGAAGTAGCCAAACAGGACGGGGTCGAAACAGAATTGATAGACGTTCGGAAAGTCTTGCTGGCAACGGACAATGCAGGGCAGGATATTAAAGACAGCCAATTCTCCGACACAGTCAATCGAGCAGATGCGTTGATTTTAGTCGCACCCGAGTATAACCATGGCTACCCCGGTGTGCTGAAGCATTTGCTTGATACGAATCTGAAGGAATACATTCACAAAGCAGTGGGCATTTGTGGTGTCTCAGCGGGCCCATTCGGCGGCACGCGAGTAATTCAAAATCTTCTGCCGGTGCTACGAGAGCTAGGGCTTGTTTGTATTTTTTGGGACGGGAATTTCTCCACTGTCCAGAAAACATTCGACGGCTCCGGCAAGCTGCTGGAACAAGCCTATATCAGGCGTCTGGACAAATTCTTCAAGGAATTGATCTGGATGGCGAAGGTGCTGAGAAACGGGAGAGAGAACGTTTCCTTGACCTAAGTTCAACGAATGGAGGTTGTATATGCCTGAACAGCGCAAGAAAATGAAATGCTCAGAATGCGGGGTAGAAATGAACTACCACGCTGACAAGCTTGATTTTACGGCAGGCTTGGAGGATCCGAGCGCTATTGACCCTGATTTTGGTGGTATCATGGAAGAATGCCATGCCTGTCCAGAATGCGGGAAGACTGTTACTCGCAGAGTCACGTGATTCATTGATCAAGAGGGATCAATTCGGACATCATATCGATTGTGAATGCGATGGGTGCAGTTCATTTTCAATGAAGGGGAAATGTTGAAAATCAAGGACCTTTTGAGGATGTCAAGGCCGATGCTCCCTGTTCTGTGCGTCCTCTGTGCATTTGTGAGTTTTGCACAGGAAGCGCGTCCGCTGTCAACACAAAGAGCAACTCAGGTTTTAGCGGTAGATGCTATCGGTATGACCGTTGAGGATTTGGACCGATCGGTTGAGTTTTACTCAAATGTGCTCTCATTCGAAAAAGTTTCGGACGTTGAGGTGTGGGGAGGAGAATATGAACATCTGCAAGGAGTATTTGGTTTGCGGATGAGGGTAGCTCGCATGAAGTTAGGCAGTGAGTTTGTTGAATTGACTGAATACCTAACACCAAAGGGAAGACCCTACCCTCACGACACGCGGAGCAATGACCATTGGTTCCAGCACATTGCGATTGTTGTAGGCGATATGGACAAAGCGTATCAGCATCTGCGTAGACACAAGGTTCAACACGCATCAACGGGTCCGCAGCGGATTCCAGATTGGAATAAAGCCGCTGCAGGTATTCGAGCTTTCTATTTCAGGGATCCGGATGGACACTTCTTGGAGATTATTTACTTTCCACCAGGGAAGGGAGATCCCAAATGGCAGAATAATTCGGGTTCGCTTTTTCTTGGAATCGATCATACGGCGATTGTAGTCTCCAGCACCGATGAAAGCTTAAAGTTCTACCGCGACTTGTTGGGGTTGCGTGTAGCGGGTGAAAGTGAGAACTACGGGACCGAGCAAGAACATCTCAACAACGTTTTTGGAGCTCGGTTGCGCATCAGCGGATTGAAGGCCGCGTCAGGGCCAGGAATTGAGTTTTTGGAATATCTGGCTCCAAGGGATGGCCGGCCAGCGCCCGACGACCTGCAGGCCAACGATATTGCACATTGGCAAACAATCCTGATTACGAAAGATGTTGAGGAGGTAGCCCATTATCTACTCTCAAACAACGTAGAATTTGTATCACCGGATGCAGTCCTGGTTCCGGAAGGAAAATTTGGATTCAACAAGGGTCTTCTTGTGAGAGACCCGGATGGCCATGCCATTATGCTTGTGGAAAAAAGATAACCATTACGAATCGCAAGTGATGAGTTGTGCAGCGACTAGGTGCACTTCCGTTGCGGTTGAAAAAAGGGGATCTCACATTGCGCGAGATTCAGAGTTTCCATCAAACTAAGGAGGCAATCGTATGAAAGCTGTTAGCGTAATTCCTGGAAAGGCCAACTCCGTGCATCTTCGTGATGTACCGAAGCCCAAGGTCAGCGACAGTCCAAATGGACGCGGTGTACTTGTCAGAGTTCTTCGAGTAGGCGTTGACGGTACTGACAAGGAAATCAATGCTGCTGAATATGGAGCAGCCCCGGCAGGCGATGATTACCTCACCATCGGTCACGAATCGTTTGGGATTGTAGAGGAAGTTGGGGCAAATGTCGCTGAGTTAGCCAAAGGTGACTACGTAGTCGCTACAGTTCGGCGGCCAGGGCGCTCATTGTATGACACGATCGGTACCTATGATATGACCACGGACGATGTGTACTATGAGCGCGGGATCAACTTGCGTCATGGGTATCTCACCGAGTATTATGTCGATGAGCCCGAATACATCGTGAAAGTGCCTCAAGGGCTCAAGCATGTCGGTGTGCTGCTCGAACCGACGAGTGTGATCGAAAAGGGGATTGTACAGGCATATGAGATTCAACGGCGTCTACGCGTGTGGCATCCGAAACGAGCAGCAGTGCTGGGTGCGGGGACTATTGGCCTGCTTGCAACGTTCGCATTGCGCCTCAGGGGTCTCGAAGTTTGTGCTTTTGGTCGTACACAACCGCCATATTTGAATTCGGATCTCCTCGGGCAAATCGGTGGGTGCTATCACAGTACGAAGAACACGGGCCTGGCAGAATGTGCAAAAGAACACGGGCCATACGATCTGATCTTCGAAGCGACCGGGTACTCCCCTCTCGTCTTTGAGGCGATGAATGTACTTGGAAAAAACGGTGTGCTCGTTCTGTCGAGCGTTACTGGCGGTGGACGAAGCATTGAAGTCCCTGCGGATAGAATCAACTTGGGGTTTGTTCTCGGTAACAAAGTGGTTGTGGGAACGGTGAATGCAAATCGTGAATACTTTGAAATTGGAGTGAAAGACCTGTCGCAGGGAGAGCTTCAATATCCAGGATGGCTCTCGAAGCTTCTCACTCATCCAGTGAAGAGTCTTGAGAACTATCAAGAGATGATGAATCTACTGACCACAGCCAAGGGCGCGATCAAAGTGTATGTGGAAGTAGCGCAGATGGAGAAGGAACAGCGAGAAATCAATGTCAGGGCGTCCGTGGCTTCAGTTTCAAGCTAGCGTTCTTTGCACTGCCGGGGTTTGAATATGCAATAGTGGCGGAATGTTTGTTCCTTCACTACGAATTAATTCATAGGCTACCAGTGAAGCTAGATGGCTTCAGCAAATTGAGCCTTCGCAACAAATTGTGCAC
>JAPUKJ010000259.1 GCA_027295705.1 Ignavibacteria bacterium
GCTACCTCCCGGCGGGGACCTGACCGACCTGTACGGCGTCCTCGAACGAGACGACACGGCTCTGAGGGACGCAGTCCTGGCGCTGCCTATCGTCGAAATCTCGTCGCTTGATGTAGTGGGTGAGGAACGGAGTCTAGGCAAGACAATAGGCGGTGACATCATGCAAGGGAAAAAGACATACCTTCTCTTGAAAGCTGTTGAACGAGCCAAGGGCAAGGATAGAACTGTGCTCGCGAGTCTGATGAACAACACTAGCTCCGGTGGTGAATCTCCTCGTCAGAAGGTCAAAGCTGTCACGGACATCTACAAGCGGTACGGTGTGATTGAAGCGGCACGGCAGGAAATTAAACGCGACACGCGAGAAGCTACAGATTCACTTGTCGGACTACCAAAGAATAATGCAACGAGTATGCTCCATTGGTTTTCTGACTTGCTCGTCAAGCGAGTTTTCTGAACGAGCCAATGGTAGAACGTGTCATAGTAATCAAGAATAGAACAGGTCTCCATACCCGCCCTGCAGCAACTCTGGTAAAAACTGCTGCGGCGTTCAAGTCGGACTTCTACATTTTGAAAGATACATTTGAAATAAACGGCAAAAGTATCATCGGCGTAATGACACTTGCTGCAGACCAAGGATCGACACTCCGCCTGAAGTTTATAGGTCCAGACGAGGAACAAGCCGCACAGGCAGTGACGGAGCTTTTCGAACGTGGTTTCGACGAGCAATTATGAGCGCCGTTCGAACATCGGGCCAAGAGATACTCCTGAAGGGAATCGCGGCGGCACCTGGAATCGCCATGGGACCCGCGTATCTCTACAGCAAGCTAATGCCGCGCGTGAAGATGAGATCTATCAAGCCTTCCGACTTGAAAAGCGAGTTGCAGCGTCTGCGAAATGCAACCGCCAGATCCGTAAAGGAACTCCAGAAGATTCTTTCCTTCGCTGAACAAAAACTTGGATCGCAAGATGCCAAGATTTTTGAAGCCCAGATCATGATCCTCAATGACTCGATCTTGATGGGCACGATTGAAGACCGCATCAAGGATGAATTGAAGAATGCTGAATATATAGTCTCAGACGAAATAAGCAAGTACAAACGTCTCATGTTTGCTGCGCAGGACGAGTATATGCACGAACGGGCGCACGACGTTGATGATGTAATGAATAGGATCATAAGAAACATCCAAGACCAGAGGCTTTTCTCCAGACTGGAAGGAGAATCTGTTATAGTTTCCGAAAAACTAGCACCGGCAGACACGGTAATTTTCAGCCGCAATCAGGTCCTCGGCTACGTGACTGACCTCGGTGGTGTGACCTCCCATGCAGCAATTCTTTCCCGTTCGTTGAAAATCCCGGCGGTAGTGGGCTTGCGCACCGCAACAAAACATATCCGCTCGGGGGATTTCCTAGCGATCGACGGCTATGCCGGGTTTGTTGCAATCAATCCGACGGAAGAGACACGTGAAGGATTGAAACGGAAGGCCAAACGCTTCAAAGACTTTGAAAAACACTTGGTGGGGATTGTACACCTCCCTGCAGAAACCATCGATCACAGGCACATCGCACTCTCCTCGAACATCGAGTTCCCTGAAGAAGTGGAATTTGCATTTGCCCAAGGATCGGAAGGGATTGGGCTCTACCGGACGGAAAGTCAGTTGATAGGAATGGCGAAGTATCCGACAGAAGACGAGCAGTATGAGGTGTACAAACGAGTAGCTGATGGTTTTTTTCCTCATTCGGTGATCTTCCGCACGTTTGATGTTGGAGGAGATAAGCTTGCACCTGATGCATATCAAGAAGAGAATCCTTTTCTTGGATGCCGCGGGATACGGATGCTGCTCGACCATCCGGAAATATTTCAAGAACACCTGCGTGCAATTCTCAGAGCAAGCGCCAAGAAAAATGTCTGCATCATGTTTCCGATGATATCCAACCTCTATGAGGTTCATCGAGCAAAATCCTATCTTGATAAGGCACAGGAAGATCTCTCTTCCCGGGGTGTCCCTTTTGATAAGAGAATCAAAATCGGAGTAATGATCGAAGTACCTTCCGCTGCCATGATGGCACAAGAGATCGCATCGGAAGTCGATTTCCTTAGCATCGGTACGAATGATTTAATCCAGTACATGCTTGCTGTCGATAGAGACAATAGCTACGTCGCACCACTGTTCCAACAGTTCAATCCTGCTGTCGTGCGAACCATTAAGATGGTGGTTGATGCAGGGCACAAGCGCAACGTCTGGGTCGGCATTTGTGGTGAGATGGCAGGTGACCCGCTCGCAACTATGTTGCTGGTCGGGCTCGGGTTGGATGAGCTGAGCGTGATCCCTTCAATCCTTCCTGAAATCAAAGATATCATCCGGTCAATCAAATACAAAGACGCAAAGCGCATAGCAGACAGAGCGCTAGCTATGTCATCAGATACTGAAATCAAAGAGTACCTCTCATCAGTCGTCAAGAGCAAACTGCCGGAGATACCACTAGATACTTGAGCGCTTACGTTATCGCAAGACTCGAAGTCGGGGCAAGCATTGACAAATGCTAAAACTCCCGAACAGAACACAGAGCGGCAGTTTTGTTAATCGATTATTAGGAGATGCCATGACGTTTGAAGAAATCTATTCTCTAGATACTTCGAATATGTATAGGCTCATCAAGGAGTTTCCTACACAGGTCTCAGAAGCCATAACCATTGGAAAATCCGCAACCGTCAGAATCAACGCACGGAGAATCGACCAGATCGTTCTATGTGGACTCGGCGGCTCGGCTATTGGTGGAGATTTGCTACGGAGCTATCTTGCCAATGAACTAGAGATTCCATTTCTCATCAATCGTCACTATACGCTCCCAAAGTTTGTGGGCTCCAATTCACTCGTGATCATTTCGAGCTACTCCGGCAACACCGAAGAAACGAACACAGCTCACAGGGAGGCAATCAAGAGAAGGGCGAAGATCGTTTGCATATCGTCGAACGGGAAAACTGAAAAGCTAGCAAAGGACAAGAGGTTGCCATTCATCAAAGTTCCCGGCGGACTTCCGCCTCGAGTAGCACTAGGATATTCATTCTTCCCTCTCCTGATCACGCTGACCAAGATTGGCTTAATCAAGAACAAGGCGCGTGAAATGAAAGACACCGTTGTCCTTCTTCAGGAGAAATCCGAGGAATACTGCAATCTAGACCCAGCAAGCAACAAGGCACTGCAACTAGCGGAGTTGTTGCACAACCGGCTCGGTGTTATCTATTCTTCGACTGAACGATTCGACGCCGTCAATACTCGATGGCGGAGCCAGATTGCCGAGAATGCAAAGTCTCTCACATTTGGCCACATACTGCCGGAAATGAATCATAACGAAATTGTAGGGTGGAAAACACTAAAGGAACAAATGCGAGAGATCCAGGTGTTGTTGTTACGCGATAAGGATGACCATAGGCGCGTGCAAAACCGGATGGACATAACAAAGGCAATTATTGGCGAGTACAATTCGCGCATCACCGAAGTGTGGAGCGAAGGATCGTCATTACTCGCTCGAATGTTTTCGCTCGTCTATCTAGGAGACTGGGTCAGTTATTACCTTGCAATACTTCATAGTGAGGACCCCACTCCGGTAAAAGCCATTGATTATTTGAAACGCGAGCTGGCAAAAGTATGACATCATTTGCGTAGCCCTTGGGCAGTGTGCGATTCCATCTAAGTTTATACGAACCACGCGACAAGCGCATACTATACCTCGGGATAGGAGAGTCCAATTTCGAGCATGACCAAAGAACACAAAACGGCAATTGTTGTGGCAATCATTACACTCATCGTGATAGTGATTGTGACTGTATTCAGGAGTGGCACATCGTGGTAAGTGTCGTTTAACTGGCGCCATGGAAGTGTAATTCATGAATGTATTGCGAAGCCCGCTGTTGCATGTTCTCGGAAAACTCAGTATCATTTTGGTGAAGCAACCACCATCTTGGTTTTCTTCGCTACGATTGAATTGTGACTGATGGGTATGTGATGAAACGACAATTCTCCTGCTATCTCCTCCCGTTGATTTTTGTCCTTAGCGCGAGTACTGCTTCAGCGCAATTCTTCTACTTTGGCCGCAATAAGGTACAATACACGGACTTCGAGTGGCACGTACTAAGGACTGAACATTTCGACATCTACTATTACCCTGAAATGAAAGAGCTCGCGGAGCGAGGGGCATTCTTCGCCGAGGAGAGCTACAAACTGCTCGAGGTAAAATTCAACCACACTCTCAACAAGCGGGTGCCGTTGATCTTTTACAGCTCACACCTACACTTCCAGCAGACCAACACGACAAGAGGTTTTATCCCAGAAGGCGTCGGAGGTTTTTTCGAGTTCCTCAAAGGACGTGTAGTCATCCCGTCCGATGGCTCCACCGCACAATTTAGGCATGTAATACGTCATGAGCTTGTCCACGTGTTTATGCACAGCAAGATCAGCCGTGTCCTGATTGATCATCGGAAGCCGCGCGATCGTTTTCCTCCACTCTGGTTCACAGAAGGCCTTGCCGAATACTGGTCAACGGAATGGGATACGCAAGCCGAAATGGTCATGCGTGATGGAGTATTGAGCGATATCGTTGTGGGACTTGACGACATAAATAAGATTTACGGCTCGTTCCTCATGTATAAGGAAGGTCAGAACGCACTCCAGTACATCGCAAGGACGTATGGACAGGAGAAGATACTATTTCTAATGGAGAACTTTTGGAAGGAAACCTCTTTCAGTGATATTTTCAAGATCACCATCGGGAAGAACTATAAGGAGTTCGACGAAGAATGGCTCTATGCTCTCAAGAAGCAGTACTACCCACTCCTCGCTGAGAATGACGCACCAAGCAGCGTTACACACAATCTTGTAAAGGATGGGTTCAATTCGAAGCCTGTCGTCTTTGAAATTGATTCAACGCGTGAGGTTTTCTTTATCGGAAACCGGACTGGATATACGGGTATCTACAAAAAGAACCTCGATGACAGCGATCCCAAAGCATCGGAGATCCAAGTTATCGAGGGGGAGCAGTCCGACGAGTTTGAGGCCTTCCACCCCTTCCGGAGCAGGATAGACGTTTCGAACTACGGAGTACTTGCCTTCGTAACAAAGAGCGGTGAAAACGATGCACTGCATCTATACGACGTTGTGACGAACGAGCTTGTCCAGACGTTCCGCTTTAGCAGCCTCGTCAGCATAGGTTCAACGTCGTGGGCGCCCGATGGAAAACGACTTGCTTTCACATCTATTGATATGGCGGGTAACAACGACCTATATATCCTCAATACCGAAACCCGCGAGCTCCGCAAATTGACGAATGATTACTACGATGACCGAGATCCAGCGTGGTCGCCAAGAGGAGATAAGATTGCATTCAGCTCCGACAGGACTCCGTTTGGCAAGCAAGGAAAATACAACCTGTTCTTATACGACGTAGAGGTTGGAACGATTGATTATCTGACCTATGGAAATGAGAACGCGAACTCACCGTCATGGTCGAAAGACGGTTCAAAGATAGCTTTTACATGTGATGTTGACGGCGCTCAGAACATCTGGATCATTGATGTTGACAAGCGGTTTCGGGGGGGCATGCGATCAATGACAAAGGTGACCAACTTTACAACAGCAGCATTTGATCCAACGTGGACGAGTTCAGGTGATCTTGTGTTTGCGACTTTTGAGAAGTTCAGCTTCCAGATAAAGATGCTAAAGGACATCACCTCTGTATATGACACATCCACGTCAGTGAATCTGATCGACTTGTACAACAAAGAAAAGCCATGGGAACCAAAATCAATTGCGGGAAAATCAGAAATCAAGTCGTTCAAGTACGATGGTGATTACAGTCTCGATATAGCTCAGAGTGCAATATCGACGGATCCCGTCTTCGGTACGTCAGGCGGAGCGTTCCTTGCACTCAGCGATCTGCTTGGCAACGAGCAATATTACTTTTTGCTGTATAATACGGCACAGTCTCAGGACGAACTCCTTTCTAGCTTCAACCTTGCTATCTCGCGCATTTCGCTCAGCCAGCGCACAAGCTATGCATACGGCATATACCGCTTTGCAGGCAGACGGTATGACCTCACTGACAAGGACGAGTTCTTTTTCGAGCGAGCCTATGGTGGTTATTTCGCCCTTGGCTACCCTCTCTCAAAATTTAAACGCATTGAGACATCCGTCAGTCTGACAAACTCGACCAAGGAGGTGACAGGAGCAATCGAGGATCGAAAGGCTCTACTCATCTCTAATGCCGTTTCCTTCACCCACGACAATTCCTTGTGGGGTCCCAGCGGTCCAATGGATGGCAGCCGGTTCAATCTAACACTTGCGTTCACATCCGACATTCAATATTCCAACGTTAACTACTACACGGTGATTGCAGATTACCGACACTACCTGCGATTGTCGCAGCGCAGTGCGTTTGCGTCGCGGTTCTGGATTTTTTATAACCACGGTAAAGAATCAAGAAGGTTCGTAATGGGCGGCAGCTGGGATCTGCGCGGTTTCAAGCGGTGGAGCATCCGAGGAGAAAAACTGTGGCTTGTCAGCAATGAGCTTCGCTTCCCATTTATTGATCAATTCGCCGTGCGTTTTCCGTTCGGCGGCGTTAGTTTGTGGTCTATACGCGGTGCACTGTTCATTGATGTTGGAAGTGCATGGGACACAAAGTACGTAGAAACCCTTGGCAGTATCGGCGGAGGTGTGAGGATGAACCTCGGTGGTGTTCTTGTGCTTCGCTATGACATTGGAAAGCGCATTGAGGAGAACTTTCGAAGATTTCAAAACGGTATCTTTCAACAGTTTTTCTTTGGGTGGGACTTTTGATCATAAAACGCAAATCGGGCCTGGGAATAACCTCTTTTGTCGCAGCATGGACTACTCTGGCAACGTTGAACGCGGGCTGCGGCAGCCTCAAACTTGACCGCCCACTGAGGGTTGGCAAAACGGATTGGCCAACATTCGCCAGGGTGGGTTCAAGAATTAATGCCACCACGGAGCGTATCACCCCGCCTCTTTCCCTTGATTGGAAATACGACATCACCGGAGGGATTGGGAACGGCTCCCCTCTCATAGTCGATAGCCTGCTTATTGTCGGCAACCTTCGTGGTGAACTCTATGCCATCAACGCGTATACTGGGAAGCGGCGTGGTTGGGTTAGCTTTGGTGGTGCGATCCAGGGATCACCAGTTGTTGACCGCAGTACCGTAATCGTCCCATGCTCTAACTCCCGAAAATCTCTCATCGCATATAATTTATTCGAAGGCAAATTGACCTGGGAGCGTGAATACGGCGACATTGAGGTCTCTCTACTCTTGCTTGATCAGAAAATCTATTTCGGCAATACTCAAGGTGTATTTTATTGCGTTGATAAGGCTAACGGAGAAATGGTGTGGAAGTATGAGATCCAAGAAAATACAAAACTCAAAGGCATACGTTCCTCACCTGCATGCGAAGGAAAAACTGTCATATTCGGAGCCGAAGATGGCAACGTGTATGCCCTTGATGCATTGACGGGTAAGCAACGCTGGAGGTTTCAAACCAGCGCAAGCATTGTTGCCTCGCCTGCAGTGATGGACGGCTCAGTCTATATAGGCAATCTTGAGGGCGTATTCTACTCACTCGACTTGATTACCGGTCAACCCAAGTGGAAGTTCTCTGCTGGGACAAGCATTTATGCAAATCCGTCTTTGGCAAACGGATTGGTGATCTTTGGCACAACAGGAGGCACGATGTTCGCTCTAAATAACGACGATGGATCAATCGCATGGGAGACTAACGTTGGCAGTGTCGTGAATTCAGGTGCTGTCGTCTCCGGCGATCTCGCTTATGTCGGCACTCTGAAACAACATTTGTACGCGATCAGAATAACAGACGGCACAACCGTGATGAAACTAGAAGTCCCTGGCCGGATTAAGACATCTGGAGTCGTAGCAAAAGGGAGACTGTTTGTTGCAACAGACGAAAATCTTGTCCTTGCCTATCAAGGTTCGGATCTATGAACTTCGACCCGCGTACCGTAGGCGTGATCATTGCTCTGGCTCTCTGCCCGCTATGGGGCGCGGCTGTCTTCACCCAAGACATTACAGTCGATACGACCTCGACAATCCGGAAGACGCCCATCACAATCCAGACTGATGTCGACAGCGCCTTGGTCTTAATTGATTCAGTTCAAGTTGGCTTCACTCCTCTGACAGTCGACACACTTTCACAGGGAACACACTCGATAACCCTTCAGCATCCAGATCTCGATAACTGGCTAACGGGTAGCATCTCAGACAGTTTTGACGTCGTGCGAGGGGAGGCTAGAACTCTGCGCTACTCCTTCACGCCTCGGTTACTAGTTAGATCGAATCCTTTCGGAGCCCAGGTATTCTTTGGTGATTCGCTACTTGGTTCAACACCACTGCTTCTCGACGCGGACGCACATATGACGCATTCAATGCTAAATCTTCGGAAGCCCGGTTTTGAGGATAGTACTATTAGAATATCAGACAACAAACGCAGCGTTCTTGCCGTCAACCTCAAGAAGGTTTGGCAAAGCGAGACTAACGAAGAGTCAATTTTCAGAGAATCAAATACTAATGGAACGAGTAATTTTCGCTTGTACCTCACAGGAGCCGCAACAATATTGTCAGGAGCCACAGCAGCGTACTTTAAGGTAAAAGCAGATGTCAGACACAATAGTTACGTCCGATCGCGAGACCCAGTTCTGCTGAACGAAACGAACCGATTGGATACCGCTGCCGCTGTCGCTCTCGTTGCAACACAGCTTAGCTTGGCACTATTCACGTACTTTATCCTTTCCGAGTAGTTTGTCGAAACCAGCGTAAGTGGTTGCATACCAATATATTCTTGACTTTAATCACATTAGCGGCTATATTTCGTCACAATTACATAGATGTTGGGGCATAGCTATAACTGTTAGTAAGCAAGCGAGGTAAACCCTGAATTCGATGATGAAAGAGGAGGTCGAGTTCCTTAAAAAGGCCCCAATCCTGTGCGATCTGGAGTCGATGGATCTCGATACTATAGCGAAAGTGGGCGTCCGGAAGAAGTACAAGAAAGGTAGCATTATCCTACTAGAAGAAGAGGCAGGTGCCGCACTTTTCGTCATCATCTCTGGGAAGGTGAAAATTGTGCGAATGGACGTTGACGGGCGAGAAGTAATCCTCTCCATCCTTGGAGAGAATGATTTTTTTGGTGAGATGGCCATCCTTGACGGCTTTGCCCGCTCGGCGAGTGTGCTGGCGATCTCCAAATCCGAACTGTTCATGATCCACCGCCGAGATTTCCTTAAGCTGTTGCACGATTTCCCCTCGGTTGCAATCGCGCTCTTGAAGGAACTGACGATGCGGCTCCGGAAGGCGGATGCGCAAATCAAAAGCCTCTCCTTAAAAGATGCATCTGGTCGTGTCGCAAATGTCGTCTTGCAGCTCGCAGATGACATTGGTAGGATCCGTAGAGGGCGCGTAGAAATCGACGAGCTGCCACTCCAGCAAGATCTGGCAAACATGGCCGGTACTTCCCGCGAGACTATCTCTCGAATGATCCACGCGTTCATACGTGCAGGGCACCTTGAACTCGAACGAGGGAAGCTCATCATCAATGATTATGAAAAGTTCAAAAGCAAGTATTTGTAAGCTTTCTATCGTTCCTCCACTCGAGCCGGGCACGCATGGAGGGTAAAGCTGATCTTCACATGCACACAATCCATTCTGATGGTACGCTAACACCTGGCGAACTTGTGAGGCGTGGAAAGTCTGCCGGCTTAACAACCATTAGCATTACCGATCATGACAACGTGGGTGGGATTGATGAAGCAAAAGCAATCGGAGACGAATTAGATGTGGATGTAATTGCGGGTGTGGAACTGAGTGCTGCCGTTAACGAGCAGGATATTCACATCCTTGGATATTTCGTCGACACAAAAAATCAGGATCTACTCGATCACCTTGCTTTTTTTCGTTACGAGCGAAAAAAACGTGCAGAGAGAATTGTGGATAAATTGAACAACCTTAAGGTTCCATTAAAACTTGAGTCAGTACTTGAACAGGCCGGCAACGGTTCTGTAGGCAGGCCCCACATTGCAAATGCTCTGCTTGAGGAAGGGTTGACTGAAACATACAACGAGGCCTTTCTGAAATACATAGGGTTTGGGAAGCCCGCTTATGAAAAGAAGTACCGAGTCTCCCCAGAGGCAGCAATTAGACTCATCTCGTCAGCCGGAGGTCTATCATTCATTGCGCATCCCGGAAATAGCTTAGATGAGAAAGTAATTCTGGAACTAATCAACGAAGGCGTTGATGGGATCGAAGTGATTCATCCCTCTCACTCCCCCGAACGTACTGCCTATTATAACGGCATTGTCAACGAGTATTTCCTACTCGCGAGCGGCGGTTCAGATTTTCACGGTGGTAAGAAGAACGACCACGAGGTGTTTGGCAAGTATTATATCACCGAAGTTCAGGTTGACATAATGCGCCGGCGCTTGCAACGGGCGTAACGAGATTCTTGTCATTACTGACCCACTACGTTAGAAAAAGTGAAGCTATGGTTCAAACTATAGAAGGGCAACTCTCAGCCGAGGGTCACTCGTATGGTATTGTTGTCAGCCGGTTTAACAGTCTCGTAACGAAACACCTACTTGAGGGTGCCATTGATTGCCTTGTGCGTCACGGAGCGAACGAGAAGAACATTACGGTTGTGTATTGTCCTGGTTCGTTCGAGATCCCGCAAGTCGCACACCAGCTTGCAAGCTCATCAAAATTCGATGCTATCATGTGCCTTGGCTGTATCATCCGTGGAGAATCACCCCATTTCGACTACATCGCTTCAGAAGTCACAAAGGGTGCAGGCGATGTTTCACGACAGACAGGTGTGCCTATCGCATTCGGAGTCCTGACAACTGAAAGCCTTGAACAGGCGCTTGAGCGCGCTGGCGCGAAAGCAGGGAACAAAGGTTGGGACGCCGCTTTAACCGCAATTGAACTCGGGGACGTTACCAGACAACTCTCGGGAGGGAAGAAACGCGCCAGACATTGATAAGAATTCATGAGAGCTTTCGCTCTGCATAGTTTTTGTCGAAGTGGACACTGCATATGACGAAACGCGTGTTGTACGTTGCCGTGTTCATGGTCCTTGTGTCACCAGTGTTGCGAGCTGAGATAGGAACGTGGAAGAACTTCACATCGATGAAGGATGTCCGGGATATTGTGAGACTGGGAAATGTCTTCTGGGCTGCAACAAGCGGCGGCCTTTTTGCCTGGGAGGAAGGAACCAATAGCTACCAGCTTTTTACCAACGCGGAAGGGTTACAAAACAACGACCTCACCGCAATCGGTATTGACTACCGTGGCGATATCTGGACTGGCACATCTACTGGGTTTATCCATATATATTCTCCTCGAACTGGAGCGTGGCGCTACATACTTGATATTGCTGAAGCAGACCAAACAAACAAGAGAATTAACAGCTTTACCATGCATGGTGACACCGCACTAATCTGCACGGAGTTTGGCTTAAGCATGTTTAAGATTAGCGATTTTGAGTTTGGTGACACATACACAAAATTTGGCTCTCTGTCTGCAAATGTTAGAATCCGTGTTTCATCCGCCCTAATTTTCAATGACAGCATCTGGGCAGCGATTTCAGACGGGCAAAGCGTTAATCGACTTGCGGTTGGAAGCCTAGCAATCCCTAACCTCCTTCCACCCGAGTCATGGTCATTACGAGTTGTTGAGGGAGCGAATACGGCCCCGATCACATTATCAATTCTAGGTGATCGACTGTACACAGGAACGACAACTGGGCTCTACTACTATGATGATGGCGGCTTATGGTCACCAGTCGGACCGTTAACGGGCAAGAATATATTAGCCACGAGCTCTGAAAACGTACTCGCGGCGTGCACCTCGAACGAAACTTTCATCATTGATCCACAGAACACTGTAACAATGTTTGACGCCCTTCCGTTCTCCGCGACGTCTGTTATCTTAGGAGCTGCAGACGAACCTGTTGTCGGATCTCTGGGGGGCGGGATCTTGACTTTCGAGAATTCTTGGTCTGCTCATTTGCCAAACGGACCAAACTCTAACCAATTCTCTAGCGTTGCGATAGACCGTGATGGGAACGTCTGGGGTGCATCAGGTTCAGTGAACGGCAATGGCTTCTATAGATACGACGGCAACGTATGGAAATCCTTTGCGATGCAAAACAGCTCGTTGCCCACCAACAATTATTACAGGGTCTCCGTTGGGTGCAACGGGTCAGTGTGGGCAAGTTCATGGGGGCACGGTGTAGTCGAAATCCCAAGTAGATTTGACAACGTGGATACCACCCGCATCTTCGGTACAAACGTGGGAATGGAGGGACTGGTTGGGGATAGCACGTTTATTGTAGTCAGCAGCGTGGCGTGCGATAGCCGGGGGAACCATTGGATGTCAGTCATTCTTGCACGCGACGGTCACATTCTAGTAGTCAGGAAACCCGACGGATCGTGGGTCACCTTGCCTGTAAAACTCGGTGTCTCGCGGATTAGCTCGTTGATTGACAACATACCTGTGGACAGAAGCTTGGCGGTGGATGCATTTGACAATTTGTGGGGAGTGGTTCGCGATGGAACGTACAAAGGGGTCTTCTCTCTCGGTAACACGGGCTCTGTGGAAGCTTTTCTAACAGAAGCCAATGGTCTTCCAAGCAACGATGTGCGAACCATCGTCGCAGATCTAGACAATGACATATGGGTTGGGACTGATAAGGGCATCGGCATTATTCTAGACCCTTCGAATCCAGAAAGATCCGGGAGCATTGCAAGCTTCAGGCCATTGAACGGCTTGGTCATCAACACAATTGCCGTAGATCCCTTGAACCGGAAATGGGTCGGAACAACGGAGGGGGTCATACAACTCTCGCCGGACGGAACACAACAATTGGCATCTTATACGGTTGAAAACACAGGCGGCAAGCTTATCGATAACGATGTAAAAAGTATTGCATTCGACGGTATGACTGGCACTGTCTATTTTGGCACACTTTCCGGGCTTGCAAGCCTTACGACTGCCGCAGTCTCGCCGGAAACTTCATTTGACCAATTGATTATCTCACCAAATCCTTACCTTATACCGAGCACAACCTCAATGACCATAGATGGTTTAGTTGAGAATTCTATTCTGAAGGTTCTTTCAATCGACGGCCATGTAATCCGCGAAATCGAGACTCCCGGAGGCCGTATCGGATTCTGGGACGGAAAAGACGAGAAAGGGAAAGACCTATCATCGGGTGTTTATCTCATCGTCGCATTTTCCACACAAGACGGTACCAAAGTCGCAACGGGGAAAGTGGCGATCATACGAAGGTAGGTACATGAGGTCGAAAATCACATATCTCTGACACACGTTTCACGGTGTGTGTTGCAAATCCGGAAGCCAGACGTCGAGCCAGCTTTTGATTGTTTCATTCCTTAATTAACTAACATTCTTTCATTCATGGAGGGCATGACCTTGGATAATAACGGGTACAGGGACGAAATCTTCACAAAGCGGGTACGAGCAGGCAAGCGTACTTATTTCTTTGATGTGAAGGCTACAAAGTCACAAAAAGATTTCTATATCACAATAACCGAAAGTAAACGCATCGGTGAAGATGAGTATGAGAAACACAAGATTTTCCTGTACAAGGAGGATTTTGACAAGTTCAAAGAGGCATTGGCCGAGACAGTTGAACATGTTCAGTCTCAGCTACTAGACCAAGTTGAGATCCCAAAAGAAGGTTGAGACCCACCTGACCACACTGAGGTGACCTACTTCTTAACGCCTCCCGCGGGTTTTTAATGGCGCTTATCATGTTCTTGAAACATGGCGCTCCATGCCGCTCAACCGGAGGAAGCGTGAGATAGAGCTCTCGTTTTATGAGCATGCAAATCGGGCGGATGTAAGGATATCC
>JAPUKJ010000026.1 GCA_027295705.1 Ignavibacteria bacterium
CGCCAAATCCCCAGTCCCAGGCGGCCTTGGCAAGAGTGGGCGATGCGGTTACAAGCTCGCGCACGCGCTCAAGGTCGAAATGGCTGACCCGAACAACCTCGAGAACGAGGGAGGGGTCTTGACTGGGAAATTCGGAGTAAAGGTCTGCGTTGGCTTCTGAGCCACCCGCTATATTTTGCGCGATCGACGGCATAGTAGTCACTGCTGCCAATGTGAATGGAGCTTTGACAAACCATTCCCTGCGCGTTAGTTTATGTCGCTTGTCCTTTATATTTTTTTCACGATCAAGATTGACGAAATTTTCAATAAAGTCAGACATATAAAGACCTCCTTCTCTCCAAAACCAACCCTTACCTCTTCAGGGCGGGGTCAGCTTGATATAATTGTTAGGTGATGCAAATGACTAAACTATCCCAAATTATACGCTCTTGATACAGCATTTCCAAAAACAAACTTCAAACATTTTATCCTTCAATATATGATAGAAGGAATAACGCAGGGGTACGTCACAAGGAGATAACGGCGCTCCTGAAAACAGGATTACAGCATTAAAGCTTGTCCTGACGCCTCGGGACATTGATCTCAAACCCGATTTATGGACATGGTGCTCATACGCCTGCATAGTGATAACTTGTTTTCTCCATTATTTATTTTCACATTTGTACCACCACGCCTGAAAAACTTTCAAATTGCAAATTCATGCCCCGCGTGGCATCGTCCGAGTTGAAGCGGTTGTTAGGCCCTTGCTAGGTATCGCTATTTCTTTCTCGTGCAAACCACTGATTGACTTCGGAATAAGAGATTGACGATTCCGTCATCAGCTTATATGTTCCTGTCGTTATCAGTTCTTTAGCGATCTTTCTCAGTAAACTAAGCACAGCTCTCATTGGCCTTGGACCGACACTAACACGCGAGACACCAATATCTTGGAGTTCAGGTATGGGCGGTGTCGTTGCGCCTGCAATAATGTTAATTGGTGCATCAATTTCTTTGACAAGAATTCCAGTTGCTTGTTTATCGAGATTGCCAATATCCGGAATAAATATGCAATCAGTACCAGCTTCCTTATACGCATTGCCACGGTCAACTGCATAACGTAAACTGTTTGTGTCGTTATCATTAACCAAGTAAACATCTGTTCGGGCATTGATTATTAGGTGCATCCCCTTGGCATCACTCATTTCTCGTATGGCTTTGATTCTTCCTTGTTGAAGCGCTTTTTCGAAAAGAGGAGTATGGGGATCGCCTGTACTATCTTCAAGATTCAATCCAACGGCACCAACATTCAATACCGCATTGGCTGCCTTTACCACACCTTCAATAGAAGTAGCATACCCGGCCTCAATGTCGGCGCTCACAGGCAACGTAGTATTATTTACAATGCGCTGAACTACTTCTATATTCTCAGCCAGACTCATTTTTTGACCATCGGCATAGCCAAGCGTTGCTGCTATACCCGCGCTTGTGGTGCCAATCGCCATGAAACCCTCAAGTTCAAAAATTTTTCCGCTTACAACATCCCACGTATTAGGAAGAATTAAAATCGTCGGAGCATGATGTAGTGCTAGAAAATCATCGGCCTTTTGTTTTTGCCTATCGATGTTAGTCATAATTCATATCCTTCATTCAGTGACTTTTGATTGAGCGCCTAACGGGTGCGTGAGTGGCGAAGGGTTTAGCACTTACTTGCTATTCAGAAAGACCTTAGAAAGAGCACTGAATCAACCCAAAGGCCAAGAGCCCTTCGTCCACTCCACGCAAAGTTATACCTGTTTCGTTTTCTACAGAGCGTCACCGTATGAAAGCAGTGCCGATTTGTTGACTTTTTCTTTCATACTAGCATCAGTTTTCTTGACAGTTAGACGTTTTGATTTTAGTATTTCACTCGCATTGCTTTTGATACATTGTTGGCCGTAGTTTTTCAAGTTAAAATTCCTAATTGCATTACTAAACTAAGATTGTCCACAATTCTGTATTCACGAATTGCTCACGCAGGAGTTGTCTCGCCCACTTGCTCTAATTGTCTCCCATAACACCCTCGCTCTTTACGCGGTGATACTTGAACTCAATCTCCTGTGTCTCATCATCGCTTTGCTGGATCGCTACGAAAACCTGAATCGTATCTTGGTCGAGCTTACGAAACGTTATTCCGTCGAAAAAAGCGGCATCCTGCGTCAACTTAACTAATGGAAAGGATTGAAATTCATCTTTCTCTTCCCATCCCGTAAGATCAGCGTTGAAGTGCTTCAATTTCAGGTTCAGACTATTCGATTCTTCGATGATCGTGAGCAACTCATAGAAAACCACAGTATCATCTTTGACCACCTTAAACATGCCCATCATTGCCCCGCCAAATGGAGGAGCCCACACTTCTTCAAATATTCCACCCAATGCCTCACCCTGAAAATGACCCACAATCCAGACCATGTCGTTGATAGTGGCTGCCGGCATGTTTTCGGGCCGATCTAGCCCTAAGGTGTGCGGCGTATTTTGACTTTGAGTGAAAGCACGGTGAGCGCAGGGCAAAACGGCAAGTAGCAGCAGCAACGAGGAGATTAGAACGGAGCCGTTCTTCTGCGTATTTTTCTTTTCCCGGTTCATTATTTCCTCTCTTTGGTTTGGTTGCGTCGTGGTGCCCCAGCAGGCTGATATACGCTCAAAACGTGACGAGTCGACCATGGAGGCAAAGTGTTAGCATAACTCGTTTTACATAATATGGATACTGAATTGTCTTGCGGCAAAAAAATCATTATGACTGAAGGCTGGACAAAATCCCGTCACGTTGATAGCTAACTCAATGGCCGGTCTAACTTGTGTGTTCCTTGAATAGATCGATCATCTTTTGACTAGCCTGTCCCACTTCGATGATGTAACCGTCAGGGTCTCGCATGTAACATCTTGTTTCCCAACCGTGGTTATCGAGTGGTTCAGTCAGAAAGTGAGCTCCTTCTGCTTTCCATTCATTGTAACAAGCTTGAACGTCGGCAACTCTCAAGTTCAAGAAGCTGTTGACCTTGTTGGGATTTTGTGGGGCTTCAAGAAAAACCCCTGGTTTATCAGGTGTAGGACCTCCCCCAGCGTTGATAATTATCCAAGAGTTTGCCAACTTTATGATGCAGGGGTTTTGCGGAGCTACTACTTTTCCTCCCAAGATTCCAGCGTAGAACTCCCTAGACTTCATCTGATCTTTTACCGTCAAAAAGTGTGTGACAAAAAAGCCTTCTTTAGGAATGGGTGCGTCGGGTAGGTTCATGTGATACTCCTGGCAACGTGATAGTTAACAATAGCAAGGTTTAGATAGACAGTCGACGCCTTCATGACGCTTGGGCCGGGGCCTTCTCAGTCTTGAGGGTCTAGGAAACATTGATAGCCTTGTGTTGAACCGTGGCTAAGGAGAATTATGCAGAAGCAGGTTAGGCGGCTCCGGTCAGCCTCTCCAGCTCAGCAACAACGCGTTCAAACTCGTCCATCATTAGTCCTGCTGCGCCGCCTGTTCGGAATGCTTCCACCAGTGAATGGTAGAACCATAGTTGCTTCTGCTTCCCTACACTAAACGACGTCCACACAGCATCGCCACGGACGCGATAGTCGGACAAAAGCTCGCGCGCATTATGTAGTTTGTCCGCTAGCGCGACCCGATTGCTCGCCTGCCGCAGATGAGCTAGGTACCCTTCTTTTCGAACTTGCCACTCTGGCTTTGGTCCACCGCGATAGTCCAGTGGCGTGTCGCTGCAGGCCTCGACGAGATGCTTAGTACGCGCTCTCCGAACCGGTCGAGTATTTCTTCCGGGCTCGTCTTATCCGGTTGATCCTCGAGGGAGTCGTGCAGGAGTGCAGCGATTGCCTCGTCTTCGTTACCTCCGTCCGCAAGGACCAAGCCACACACGCTGAGGAGATGCGAGACATATGGTGTGCCCCGTATCTTTCGAGTCTGTGAGCCATGAATTTCCAAGGCGTAGTTGACTGCTTCTTTGAATCTGTTTGTCGGAAATGCGAAAGCATGCTTCATTTAGCCACTCATTGAGAGTCCGCGAAAGACCGCGCATCGATCAACCACGATAACGTGTCTGGTCATACATCCAGAGCCTGTAAATATACCTCGAAAACTGAAGGATGGCAAAGGAGAATTTGCAGAAGGTGAAAATGTTGGTCGGTGCCGTCCCTTCCAGCGCCGTGTGGAAGGCCCGCAACCGCGGATGGTCTTTGACTATCATCATACTTACATTAAGCCCTTGCCTTCCAAATACTGAGTTATTTCTTCTTGGTACTTCCTTATTGAATTTTTCTGAAGAACTCCTGAGTATCGATACAGTTCGCATTCGGAGGGCATGGTGGATATTTCCAAGTCATTTTATCGCCTCCTATATCAAATCTGATCACCAAAGGCTTATCG
>JAPUKJ010000260.1 GCA_027295705.1 Ignavibacteria bacterium
TTACACCGAAGGCGTGCAGGTCGATGTAACTACAGGTGTAGAGGAGAAGCTAATTCCAACGGTGTTTGGACTTGACCAGAACTATCCAAACCCCTTCAACCCATCGACGGTGATTGAATTTGCGATCCCACAGGAAACACACGTCAAGTTGGAGGTGTACAATATGATCGGTCAACGTGTGGCCAAGCTTGTAGATGGGGTCAGGCCCGCCGGCTATTACTCAGTACTGTTTGACGCTACGGGGCTTGCCAGCGGCGTGTACGTCTACAGGTTCGAGGCAGAAGATCCTTCAGCGGGTTCAGGACAGAGATTTATTGAGACCAAGAAATTACTTTTTCTAAAATAATCCACCTCTGAGTTCGCCCGTCTCGCTCTGTTTGTCGGAAAACGGGGCGGACTGTATCGACCGCTGCAGTCTCCTCGTGCCGGTTGTGGCCAAATAGGATCTGCAGAAAACAAGGAAATGAGTACATTCAGATCACCCACCGCGTACAGTACCGACGAGTCGGGAACCCCACCTCCCGTCTCCGTCGGCACTATCGCGCAATGCATTGCCTTAGGCATCAATCACATTTTGAGCCCTCCCGCAACAGTCGACACTCCAGGCTTTCTCTCAACAAGTTGTCTCCAACCCTTCGGATCGGCAGACCCGCAGGGAGTTGTCAATATTTGATTTTCGCCTCACCTTTACTTACCTTCCCCACCAGAATTTTGCGGTAGGACCCCTACCTCCCCCCAATCCGATGGCCGGTCAGGAGGTTCACGTTCAGCGTTCCAAATCCAATAGAACTAACTATCCGAACTGATCCCCTATGCCGGTACTGAGCATCGGAACTCTTCATGAGGCTTAAACACCATCCAGTTTTCAGATTATCCCTCCTGCTAGGCCTGCTCTACTTGTTCTTTGTGAGCATTTCCTTAATGAGCGCATCATTCAAGTCGTTCGGCGGAGGCTTTGCCGAGCAATTGCTAACAACGACTTCTAATCCATTCATCGGCTTGCTCATCGGCATTCTCGCAACAAGTCTCGTCCAAAGCTCTTCAACCACAACCTCGATGACCGTTGCGCTGGTTGCAGGTAATGCTATCGGACTCCAGGGCGCAATTGCCATTATTATTGGAGCCAATGTCGGCACCAGTGTAACCAACACTCTCGTCTCTGTCGCCCACATTTCGCGCACTGATGAATTCAAGAGAGCATTCTCTGCTGCTACAGTTCATGATTTTTTTAACCTGCTTGCGATCTCTATACTTTTTCCTCTTCAGGTAACCACAAATGCTCTAGGCATCGGCGCTCGATGGCTGGCCAACGGTTTTAGCGAATTGGGCGGTTTGGAGTTCGCCAATCCTCTCAAGGCCGCAACACAACCAGCCGTTGAGATCATCAAAGATCTCACATTCGACACCGGTACCATTATGCTCATTCTGGCCTTAATTTTCTTGTTTATTTCGTTGCGGTATATTGTATTGAATCTAAAAGCTGCTGTCATAGGAAAGGTTGAAGCATTTTTTAGCGAAACTTTGTTCAAGAGTCCTCTGCGAGCGTTACTTATCGGTATGGTACTTACCATCATGGTTCAGAGCAGTTCGATTACGACGTCTCTCGTGGTACCACTGGCGGGTGCAGGGATACTCAACCTCCGTCAAATATTCCCGTTTACTCTTGGTGCTAACGTGGGTACAACCATCACAGCAATGCTCGCCGCATTGGTCACCAGCAACATAACTGCTGTCACGGTCGCATTCGCGCACGTGCTCTTTAACGTTTTCGGGATTTTCATTATTTGGCCTGCAAGGCGTGTCCCAATATTCCTGGCTGAATGGCTGTCCAATCGGGCAGTGCAAAACAAAATTATCCCTCTCTTGTATGTTGCATCAGTTTTCTTTTTAATTCCACTAGTGTTAATGTTTATTTTTGGGTGAGGAATTATGCTTAGGTTCAAGGAACTATATGAGCTTTGGAGGAGTGATAACTCCCTTACGGAAGCAATCCACGATTCGCACAAGATGTTGGAGGAAACCTTTGAGATGTTCAGAGAATCCGTAGCGTCACTGCGGCAAAGCGATACTGGTGATCTTAAGATAAACGTATACCAAAAGGACCAGGTTGTGAATACCTACATCCGGGAGGTCAGAAAGAAAGTACTAAAGCACCTCGCCATAACAGGTGGCATGAATATTATACCTGGTCTGATTCTCACCAGCATCGTTGTGGATATTGAGCGAATTGGGGACTATACAAAGAACATAATGGATTTAGCTGTCGCCCATCCGCGACGATTGAAGGGAAGGGAGTATGAGGAAAGCTACCAAGAGATTGAGCAGACTGTCCTAGAAACATTTCAAAAACTCATCCCAATTTTGAGGGAGTCAGATAAAGCTGCCGCCGCTGAACTTCACAAGAAGAATTATTGGGTTTTAAAAAAATGTGATGAAATTGTGACAGCACTGATAAAAGAAGAAAACAAAAAGAATACCCAAAAAGATGCAGCCACCCGTGCGCTGTATGCGAGACACCTAAAACGAATTTCTGCGCATCTCTTCAACATTGCTTCAAGCGTTGTAAATCCTTTTGAGCATATCGGATTCAAGCCTGAGGAGGCTGGAGCCTGAGAACATAGTCGTTACACCTGCGTCAGTGCACGTGAGCCATGAAAAGAGCATGGCACGGTGAAATAGACTCAAATACTAGTGAGAACGATTGGAGTCTTATCTACATTTACTAGCCTCGATTAGCGACAACATCAAAAACCGCCTTTGAGCGGTGGATGCTTCAGTAGCCACTTTTCAATTTCGTCTCTCAACGTCCTGTCTCTTCTAGCCTTTTGAAAGATTAGATTCACAGTATTCGTTATAACTTCAAACAAAATCCTCAGCTACCGCAAGAAGAAACTTAGCAAACTACCCCGTTCTATTCAGATTGGATAAATGAAAGTCTGGCAATTAAGAATGAGAAAGGCCTTCAGCATCATTGCCGAAGGGCTCTCTTGTTCACGTTGGCTCGCCCGATGGGACGATTTTCAAACCTATTTTGTGGGGTGGCATCGTGAAGGTTATCGGAACTGAGATCAAGTTGGCAAATCACTCACTCTATATCCCATACTTACCTCCCGCCGACTAGCCCTGAACTTCCTTTCAGCTTCTTCAACTCCCATTTATCAATATTGTCGATGAATCCAGGGCAAAAATGTTCAGACGTTTCTTTACCAGTAAGGAGCGTCCATAGATGTGGAATGGAACGCATTTCACATCCTGGAGTAGATATCACGCTTGCTATAACAAAAGCGACTCCAAGGTGTCCGAAAGTGTAGATAAGCCACACATAAACTAGCCAGCTGAGTGGAGGAGCCATGAAACTGCCAAACTGGATAACTCCCCACAAGCCAGCTATCACTGCTAAGACCAGAATAACCACGCGAGGCCAGTTTCCTCTTTTAAGTGACCAGCCGATATTTGAAACCTCAGGAAAAACCCAAAAAGCAAACGCGATTCCTATCCATAAACCAATGTGCTCAGGTAGGGCGTTGATCAATCCCGAAGGAGGTGCAGCCAATATCTGGTAAACAACATAAAGAAGATAAATTCCTAGCAGAAGTCTAACTAGCCTTCCAATGAGACCGGGTTTTGGTAGTGTTCCTGTCTTTACGTAACTTTGTGTCATTTGTGTATCTCTATAATATATTATAACAAAAAAGCAGGGAAGTCACCCTGCTTTCACTAGCTCCGCGAGCAGGACTCGAACCACCGCGACGCCGCTCATGCACGCAATACAAGACGGATTCTGCGTTTTCTCCGTCCACCAATCGCACAAACTTGCACGAATCGCACCGACAAGGGTACAGATAAGGTACAGTCGCCGCTCACGCATTGGCTGTCTTCCGGGGGAGCCTCAACTTCTCAATCGCACTCCGCTTGTTGGGATTGAACGCGTGAACGTAAATCTGTGTAGCTTCGCCTGACTGATGACCGATCAACTCCTGCAACGTCTTGAAGTCCGTTCCAAGTGCTGCCAGCCAGGAAGCAAAGGAATGTCGGAGCGAGTGAAA
>JAPUKJ010000261.1 GCA_027295705.1 Ignavibacteria bacterium
GATATATATCACCTACAATAATAAAAATATTCAGCGGCAGATAATTTACAATGTCAAAAAGCAGAGATTGATGAGATGGGCATGCAAGTCCACACGCTTCTATGAAGAAATATGACTGAAAAAATTGAAGAACACCGCAAGCTTGCAGCGATCATGTTCACCGATATGGTCGGCTATAGTTCACTCGCGCAAACCAACGAGTCCCTAGCTCTTGCACTTCTGGAAGAGCACAGGCGAATTCTTCGCTCACTGTTCCCGAAGTACAATGGAAAAGAGATCGAAACGGCGGGCGATGCCTTCTTCGTGGAATTCGCCAGTGCATTGGGAGCCGTGCAATGCGCAACTCAGATTCAGGAGACTCTTTTCAATCGTAACGACTCTGTGGCCGAGGAGAAGCGGATTATCATCCGGATTGGGGTGCATTTGGGAGATGTTGTAGTTCGCGGCAATAGCGTACTCGGGGATGGTGTCAACATTGCGGCTCGCATCGAGCTCCTGGCAGAACCGGGGGGCATATGTATCTCTGAGGATGTCGCGAGACAGGTTCGTAACAAAATCAAGCTACCATTGCAAAAGTTAGGTAGTCCTCAACTGAAGAACATTCAGTTGCCCATGGATGTCTACGCTATAGAGCTTCCTTGGTTAAAGAGGCCAGCACCAATCGAGCCTGCTTCTTTCACTCAACCTGATGCTCCTGTACGCACTTTGCCAGCCAGAACAAAATCTAAGCTGTTCATGGTTGTCGTGGTTGGGATCGGTTTGTTTCTTGCTGCTATTATTGTGGGCATGCTTATTCGTTCTGGTGAGCAAGAGGAATATACAGTTCCACGTTGGACTGAGCTCGTTCATTTGTCAACTCAACCAGGTCTTGAGGACGAACCGAGCTGGTCACCGGATGGACGAATCGCATATGTTTCCGATGAGGGCGGATATCTTAGTTTTTGGACCCGACAGGTAGAAGGTGAGCGCGGCAGTCGTGTTGGAAAAGAAGGTATTGATGAAGCACAACCGACGTGGTCGCCGGATGGCAAGTACATCGCATTCGTCTCTTCACGTGATCACGGTGGACGTCTTGGCATTTTCCTTGGTTCTCGGCCTATCGAGTCCCACGTCTATGGCCAAAATGGAGACCTCTACGTCATGCCAGCCTTGGGAGGTACAGCAAGGAAATTAGCTGAGGATGCGTACGATCCAAGTTGGTCATCTGATGGAAAGAAAATCGCTTTTCGTTCAACTCGCGAAGGGAGTTGGCAAATCTACACCATTTCTATAGACGATAGGAAAATAGAATTAGTATCCGGAGTGGAACCGCGTGTGATCGGGCTCTCATGGTCCCCTGATGGGAAATGGATTGCATACATCGCAGGAGCCAGTGCTGCAACAGGTTGGGACCTCTACATCATCCCAGCCACAGGTGGTTCACCGACAAGACTAACCAATGACGAAGCCACTATTGCACTCCACCCAGCTTGGTCCCGCGACGGGCGTTGGATTTTCTTCTCATCGAATCGGGGGGGTGCACTGAACTTGTGGCGGGTGAGATTCCAGGATGATCCGCCTAGTGGCCTAGGTCCTCCTTTGCGCATGACAACTGGAATCGGTGAAGATGTAAATCCGGCTGTTTCGCCCGACGGAAAGAACATCGCCTATTCTACTGTTCACACCGCGCCCGATATCTGGCAAGTTGATTTGGCAACGTCACGCCTCACGCGCCTTACTTCCGAGACAACCATTGAGGACTATCCCCGATTCTCGCCGGATGGTAATCGACTACTCTTCTATTCCGACCGAAAGGAGCGCATTGAACTCTGGATGATGGATATGAAGACAAAAGAAAAGACGCGGCTCAGCCAAGGAGGTGGTGCACAGAATGCATGGTCGCCTGATGGTCGGTTGGTAGCTTATGGCACCCCTCAAGGGTTAAAGATCCTTGATCCCATCAGTGCGAAGGAGACTACCGTCGGCAAACAACTGGCGACTGCCTATCCTGCATTTTCACCTGATGGAAAGGAAGTATGCTTTCAAGGTCGCGATGTGCACCAGTACCGGCTTTACCGTGCGTCAGTGTCAGGCGGCGCTGTTAGCATAGTCAACACTCCAGAAGGTGAACCAGGCAATGCCAACTACTCAAAAGATGGCAAAACGATCTTTTATCAGCTTGACCAACTTGGATACCGTAACATTTGGGCAACGGATCTCCAGTCAAGTGAAGTTCGTCAGATTTCCACTGGCAACACCGATGATGCGCATCCTCATGTCTCACCTGACGGCCAGCGCATCATGTTCCTTCGAAACCATAGGGATCTCTACGTGCTGCCGATTAACGGGGGCGAGCCGGAATTGGTCTTTGCCTTCAAAGAACATAATCGTTTGATTGAGTTCCCTGCCTGGACACATGATGGACGCGGTATTGTTTTCAGCATTTCAGACAAAACTGGAGATATCTTCCTGTTGCATTCGCCTAATCAAATGGCAACGCGGTGATTAGTCGACAGCTTTTTCCTCTTCACCATCTGACTAACACGATAGAAAATACATGAAAAGACAAGCAAAGCTATCAAGACTTGATTTTGTCATATTGAGAACGTAGCTTTCGTACGAAACGACCACGAAATTCTCATCCTAAGATCCGCTACAAGCATCTCAAACACAAACAAAAAAGACAGGAGTAAGGCAATATGCGCGCAAAAGCATTCTTGGCAAGGCTAATTTCTTCCCTCGTTCTACTCGTTTTTGTTCTGCTGGTGACTAGTTCAACTGCAGTTACACAAGAGAAGAAGGAAAAGTCACTATACGACAGACTTGGCGGTGTATACGCCATAGCCTCAGTTGTCGATGATTTTATCGAACGTCTGCTTGTTGACGACGTGCTCAATGCCAATCCGGCCATCAATGAGGCACGAGATCGTGTCCCTAAGGCAGGCCTAAAGTATCGCATAACTTCAATGGTTTGCCAGGCGACGGGCGGTCCGCAGAAGTACACTGGGCGTTCAATGAAGGATTCTCACAAGCACTTGAATATTACTGAGAGAGAGTGGGAAGCAATGATAGCAGATTTCAAGATAACCCTCGACAAATTCAAAGTTCCCGAGAAGGAACAAAATGAACTGATCAAAATTCTCGAGAGTACCAAGAAAGATATCGTCATGAAATCTGACAAGATGCAGTGAGTGCAGAATTGTACTCGTAGCAAAGGTGGCAATGCTGGACTACAAGACTCCTCACTGCAGAGAATTGAAGTGCTTGGTGGGGCGATGAACTAAGGATGATTCACAAACTTACCCGAATATTTAAGTAACCCTGTCCTCTCTACCTCGACTTTTCAGTAAGTTTTCCAGTCATTATCGGGATCAGTATTTTTGTCCCGCTTTTTCTGATCCTTTTTCAGCCGTTTGACGTCATCGTCTACGGCAGGAATTTGCACTTCGTGGGTTATGGCATTGTCACTTTTGTTGTGTTGTCCTTCAACGCACATGTACTACCGACGATTTCCCTAGCACATTCAACGAAGACAAATGGACTCTTGGTAAAGGAATCCTGTGTAGGAGGTAGGAGTGAAAATTTTCTTGGCTGGAGCAACAGGTGTAATCAGCCGCCGCCTTCTTCCGCTCCTCATCCACAGTGGTCATGAAGTGACCGCTATGACCCGCTCGCAAGATCACACAAACCAAATCCGTGAATACGGTGGCAAGCCTGTAGTCTGCAACGTATTTGATAAGGAAAAACTATATGAAGCGGTCGTGGCAGCCAAGCCGGATGTCCTGATTCACCAGTTGACCAACATTCCTAGGCGCATTAATCCGCGGCGAGTTAATAAGGAACTCGCTGCGACCAACAGATTGAGAGCAGAAGGAACCACTATACTTCTTGAAGCCGCAAGGTTGGCCAGTGCACGTCGCTTCATTGCGCAGAGCGTTGCTTTTGCCTACGGTCCATCGGGGCAATCAAAGGCAGTTGAAGAAGAGCCACTTTACTTAGATTGTCCCTCGGCAGTTGCCGACCTTGTTCAAGCTATCAGTAAGCTTGAAAGTGCTGTTCCGGGTGTTCCTGGAATTCAGGGGATCGTTTTGCGATATGGATATTTCTACGGTCCGGGTACAATCTATGCGACGGATGGAAGTTTTGCAGAAGATGTTGGACGTCGTCGCATCCCGATCGTCGGTAATGGGCAAGGGATCTTTTCATTCATTCATGTCGATGACGCGGCCGCTGCAACTGTAATTGCTCTTGACCGCGGCGAGCCGGGGATCTATAACATCGTCGATGATGATCCGGCTCCTGTTGGCGAGTGGTTGCCGCTGTACGCAGAACTCCTGAAGGCTCCACCGCCGTTTAGAGTGCCTAAGTTCATCGGCCGCCTTGCCGCGGGCCCTTATGGCAGTTATCTTATGACGGAGCAGCGAGGTGCTTCCAATGATAAAGCGAAGAAGCATCTAGGATGGACACCAAGATTTTCGACTTGGAGGGACGGGTTTCGTTTAGAACTAGCGCCGCAGACTTAGCAATAGGAATCCCAAAACTCATTCGGATTGTGGTTCCGCTCTTGACGCCAACTTTACCACCGCCCACAGTTCGAGCCTTTCAGCCATCGGTCCCCTTTTCATCCCACCGGCAGGTCTGCCGCCCGGCCTCATTCCTCCGCTCATTCACCAACGGGGTATATCTCTCATGATCTGTCGATTTGGCTGATTGGTTTCGAATCCCACGCCAATTGTTTTACCCGCGGCCGATCCTATAGCGTGAGGATGATCTACTGTCCGGGATAATGGAACTTTCAGTTCGTAGACCAGATTTTCTCTTGCTTCGCCCAGCTTAACGCTTATTCCGTGTTCAGCAAGAACTGACGTCCGTAATCGATCGTGTTTTCCCGGTCCGAGTATTTCAAGCTCAGTCAATGTCTTTTTGTACATTTCATTAAATTCCTCTCGATCCGGCGCCATCCTTTCTCGGGACATCATAGGCATCCCAGTACCTTGCACGCCAAGCGGAAAGCGGATCCCAAAGACTCTATCGTTTCCCCCGTCAGGATCAAACCACACTGTAAGCCCTCGCGTGAGCAATTGTCGTTGTATGTTTTTATCATTGGAAGATAGGAAAAGATATAAGAAATCTTCATCGTTCGACAGACCAACCGTCACCTTTTCATCTTCGAGATGAACTGTGCTCCCTTCCCAATCGATCGCATTCCCATCGATTGTAAGCTCACGATCCCGCCATGTACTTTCGAGCTCCGTATTCCGACATCCCAGAGACAGCGATGCTAGAAGAATGATGACCGAGGAAGCGCTAATCAAGTTGGCATACATGCAGACTCCGCAGGTTAGGAGATTCTTCTCGCGAAGAAATGTTATTGATACATGTGAGACTGTCGTGCAAGTTTGACACATAATTTCACCAAAGGTTTAATCACTGGAACGAGTGGCACCCCCCCCACCACGTTGAATTTCCTCGCCATAATCTGTATATTGATTTGGCAGCACAAATCCTTGTGGTATATTCACCCCAACTAATTACCTACCGGATTCGGGAATAACAACCAATCGTGAAAACGTCTTCACAGTCACTTGAGAGGGTACGTCATAACATCCTTTTTGAAGTCGTGAGTGATGAAACCTTCCATGTATTGCGGAAGAAGTTGCACGAACAACACTTCAATGCGGGCGAGGTAATCATAGATGCTGGGAGCAGCAGCGAGCAACTGTGTCTCATGGTTGAAGGCCGTGTGAAGATTACAACACCCACAAAGAATGGCAAAGGGAATCTTCTCGCGCTCCTGCATGAAGGTGACTTTTTTGGCGAACTGGAGCTCGTTGACGGACGCCCGCGATCGTCGCAAGTAGTTGCCGTAGATAACGGAACGCTCCTCACCCTCGCCAAAGAGGATTTCGAGTACCTTCTTAACAACTGTCATCCATTTGCTGTAAGGCTACTTGAGGTGTCAAGCATACGGTTGCGTGCACTGAACTATTATTTTGTCCGGTCCATGGAGCGCAGCGTGAGCCAGCTAAGTGCCGAGATCAACAGGTTTGAGTGCTTGATCGAGGCGGCAAAGACCGTGAACTCATCCCTGGAATTGGACAAGCTGCTGTTCATCATCATGGATACTGCGCTCACTGTCGTGGGCGGTGAACGGGGCACCCTCTATCTCATTGATGAAACAAAACAAGAGCTGTGGTCAAAGGTGCTGAAGGATGCTGAGATTGTAGAGATACGCCTGCCCATGGGAAAGGGAATTGCTGGACATGTTGCTGTTACGGGGAAAGTCTTGAACATCGCAGACGCGTATAGCGAGCCCCGGTTTAACCCGGAAATCGACATGCGTACTGGCTATCGGACGAAAACCATTCTCTGCAGCCCAATGCGTAACAAAGAAGGTAAGATCATTGGCGTCCTACAACTATTAAACAAGCGTGCAGGGACGTTCACGCATGAGGATGAAAACTTCATCGCTGCTCTTTCCGTGCACGCATCCATTGCCATCGAAAACGCTCGGCTGTACGAACAGGAAAAGGCACTCGCTCGGATGCAGGAAGAGGTCCGCCTTGCTGCCAAGATCCAACTCGACCTGCTTCCTAAAACCGTCCCGCAGATTGCAGGGTATGACGTGGCCGGCAAAACGCTACCGGCGCGCGCAGTCGGTGGCGATTACTTTGATTTCATTCCTATCGACGGTGATCATTATGCAGTGTGCATTGGTGACGTGTCCGGAAAGGGGCTGCCAGCATCACTTCTGATGGCAAATGTCCAAGCCACGCTGCGGGCTCAGACGCTTCACGGAGCGTCGCCGAAAGAATGCATTAGTCGGACCAACACGTTGCTTTCTCAGAGTACCGACTCGGAGAAATTCGTCACTCTTGTTTACGGAATCCTTTGCGCCACAGACCACAGGTTTTGCTACACCAACGGCGGGCACGAAAACCCGATTTATCTAACTGACAGTTCGGAGCCAATTAGACTGAAAACGGGCGGAACGTTGGTTGGAATGACCGAAGGCATGCCGTTTGACGAAGGTGCCATTACGTTCGAGCCGGGTGGATTGCTGGTGATGTTCTCCGATGGCGTAACCGAGGCAATGAATGTGGACGGTGAACAGTTCGGCGAGAAGAGACTTGAGGAGGTTCTGAAAAAGAACCGGCACATTTCAGCCCAAAAGATAATTGAGAATCTCATCCGCGCGGTTGGTAACCACGTTGGGACAAATCCGCAATCGGATGATATCACACTGGTGGTGATTAAGCGGCTGACATAGGTTTTTCGGTCGGATCTTCTGCTCATCACTTATTTTGGCAAGTTAGTTACTGATCAGATTGTCAGGAGAAAAATAAACAAACTACTTGATGAACTCAGCCCTTGCTCTCCTAAGCCACAGCATAGACTACGCAGGCCTCTTTCCGCCAGCCAGCTTGGATATGAAATCAGCGGTGAAGAACTACGCCGCGTATCTTGAGAGCCTAGACGTGTGGATGCTTGGCCGTTTCATCGTGCCCGTTTCACGGCTGGAGGAATTCGAATCCGCAGCACTTAACGTCCTCCCCCGCGACATTGACTCAAGGGCATGGGGACTAAGCGTGCTTGGCGGAGATAACCTACATGAAGAGACGAAGAAGATCGTGGCTTTCAATGACAAGCATTGGAGACCGACGAACGGAGGTCGAGCAATCATCGACGCCGTGGAAATCAAGGCACACACACAAAAGGAAATACAACAGGCAGCGAGCCTTGTCCCAAAAGAGATTGCAGCATACTTCGAGATTCCAATCAGCGACGACCCAGCCTCGCTCATTGATATGATTGCAGACGCTGGTGGCCGGGCTAAAGTAAGAACAGGTGGCATAACTCAGGATGCATTCCCAAAGGCTGATGATCTTGTGCACTTCACAGCCAAGTGCGTCAGGGCCGGCGTTCCATTCAAAGCCACGGCAGGACTTCACCACCCAATTCGATCAACGTATCCACTCACCTACGAGAAAGATAGTCCAAAGGGTATGATGTACGGTTTTCTCAACCTCCTACTTGCTTCAGCGTTCATCTTTGACGGAGTGAAACCTGAAGAAGCTGTTGAAGTGTTGGAGGAAGAATCCAAGGATAGATTTCGCTTTGAAGACGACGGCATAAACTGGAGGAAAAGAAAGATCACGAACGAAAAGATCTCCGCTACCAGACGGACTGTTGTTATCTCGTTTGGCTCGTGCTCTTTCCGCGAGCCAACTGATGAGTTGAAATCAATGGACCTGTTATGAGTCGCCTAATCAACGAAACACATGACCCAAAACTGAAGTCTTGGGTCGAGTCAGCAAACGACCCAAACACTGACTTCCCCATCCAGAATCTCCCACTTGGCGTGTTCAAATCTCGTAGCAGCAATGAACCACCGAGGGTCGGAGTAGCAATTGGCAATCAGATTCTTAATGTGAAGGCATGTTCAGAGGCAGTTCATTTCGATAAACTCGCCGCTGAGGCAGTACGAGCGTGTGCGGGATCTTCACTGAACAGTCTGATGGCACCCGGCACCGAACATTGCTCAGCATTGCGCGAACGCTTGTCCCGACTCCTCCGCGCTGACAGCAAGGAATACAAAAGCAACAAGAAGACGCTCGAGAAATGCCTAGTCCCCATGGACTCAGCCCAATTGCTGCTGCCCGTGGAGATTGGTGACTATACAGATTTCTATTCATCAATCCATCACGCCACAAACGTCGGCAGCATGTTCAGACCAGACAATCCTCTCCTTCCCAACTACAAATACGTCCCTATTGGTTATCACGGACGTTCCTCCTCGATTGTAGTTAGTGGTACTTCCGTTCGTCGACCGAATGGACAAACAAAAGACGACGATGCACAGGAGCCATTCTTCGGTCCCTGCAGGCTTCTTGACTATGAACTAGAGGTTGGATTCTTTGTGGGTCCGGGTAACAGCATTGGAGAGCCAATTAAGATCAAAGACGCAGAGAATCACATTTTCGGACTGTGTCTTCTCAACGACTGGTCGGCAAGAGACATACAGAAGTGGGAGTACCAACCGCTGGGGCCATTTCTCGGCAAAAGCTTCGCAACGACACTCTCATCCTGGGTTGTCACAATGGAGGCACTAGCTCCTTTTCGCAATGGGGTGTTCAAGCGTGCCGACAACGATCCCAAGCCTCTCCCCTATCTTGATATCGCGGAAGATCAGGAGCATGGTGGCATCGATCTCACACTGGAAGTTTTCATAACCTCAGAAAAGATGAGAAATCAAAAAATGGTTCCGATGCGGCTAAGCCAAGGAAACTTTAAAGATATGTACTGGACGATTGCTCAGATGCTAACCCACCATGCAAGCAACGGCTGTAACCTCCGCCCCGGTGATCTGATGGGCAGCGGCACGGTCTCAGGAGCCACGAAAGATTCGAGAGGATGTTTGCTTGAGCTGGCTTCGCGCGGTTCTGAGCCGATCCAACTACCCAGCGGTGAAGCGCGCCGCTTTCTTCAGGATGGCGATGAGGTGATCATGCACGCGTATTGCCAGCGTCAAGGATTCAGAAGAATAGGCTTTGGTGAATGCCGGGGACCAGTATTGCCCGCATCGAATAAAACAACCTAGCCTTCAATTGACGTCGGATTGCCAGTATCAGATTATTATGACAATCAATCGGTATCCCAAAAAATGAAACCTTTCAACTCTTCATATTATGTCCAAAATGATTCTCGTTGCTACCACGCTC
>JAPUKJ010000262.1 GCA_027295705.1 Ignavibacteria bacterium
TCCGCCACCAAGCTTCTTCAGGATTTTGTAGTGGGAGATGGTCTGACCAATCATAGCAACCGCCCCTAAAGTGTTACGAGACTTTACTCAATGGTAAGACTTTGTCGCGCTATTAGCAATGCAACATACCAACGGCGGGAATTATGCCTCCTTAGCTATCCGGATCCGTGGTTTGACCACACAAGTCAATTACCCTAAGCTTGTCCCATTCAACTTGACCAAATGACAGGACGAGACAGTCAAGTCTGCAGGAGTCTCCTGCGTATGGAACCTTGGACGAAGGTAAGAGTTTATCTAGGCCCAGCTCTTCAGTTCACTTTACTGGGATGGGGACAAAATGCCGGATATTGAGAAGACCCTTCTAAAGTTAGAGGAGCAATACCGAGATCGATGGGGGTCGTTTGACGAAGAGGCTGGGATCCTTTCCATTTCTGACAGGCTCCGCCCTCAGGAGTTGCAAACCATACCGATTTTCAAGGATTACGACGACAAGTTCCTGGAAGAGATCAGCCCAGATATATCCCTTGTGACGTGGGCAAAGGATTTCGTGCTATTTGAGGAAGGAACGTATCTTGATCTAGCTTTTTACATCAAGAGTGGAGCAGTGGACTTGTACATTGAACAGCAAAAAGAGAGCGTGCCCAAAAAAAAGCCCATCTTCGACACCACTCGGACCGGGCGGTTTGAGGTCACTCCGCAACCAGCTCAGGAGTCCGAAGGTACAATTTGGGTGGATACGGCTGCCAAACAGGATACGACCGAAACAAGGATCACCTATCTTTCTTCTATGGACTTCAATCTGAGCCCCGGTGAGACCAAACTTCTGGCCACGGGAGACATCTTTGGGGAAATTGGTGCCATGAGCGGCTGGCCCCAATCGGTGACTGCTCGGACCGCTTCCGAATGCGAACTCGTTCAGATTCGGGTGGGTGCCCTTCGAAAAATGAGAAGGAGGTCGAAAGCATTACAATCCAAATTGAACGAGGTCTACCGCGAACGTGCACTCTTTTCTCAGCTACAGCTCATCCCCATTTTGCTAGATTGCGACGAGTCTGTCATCGAATTATTGAAAGAGAAAGTGGATTTGGTTTCTTATGAGCCTGGAGAGACCATCGTAAAGGAGGAAGAACCTGCAAACGAGTTCTTCCTCGTTCGCTCAGGATTCGTCAAACTCAGTCAAAGACTTCTCGACGGTGAAATTGCCGTTTCCTATCTTTCAAAAGGAATGACGCTTGGAGAGACTGAACTGCTCTCGGAGGAGAAGAAGGAATGGAGTTACAGTGCCAGTTCAGTGGAATATTGTGATTTGGTGAAAATATCTCATAGCGATTTTAAGAATATTCTCAAACTCTCTCCTGAAACTGAAAGACGACTATGGGAAGCGACGATTGACCGCGTTAAGGAAGTGGGGGCCAATCGGGCTAACGTAAGCCGTTCAGAGTTCATCAATACTGCGCTGGAAAAGGGTTTGGTTCAAGGCACGAGTATTCTTGTCATTGACCTTGATGTCTGCACTCGTTGCGACGACTGTGTTCGAGCATGTGCTGCAACCCATGGGGGGAGGGCAAGATTTGTTCGGGAGGGCGATAAGTACGAGAACTTCCAGATTGCGAAGTCTTGTTACCACTGTCTTGATCCAGTCTGCCTGGTAGGTTGCCCCACCGGGGCAATTCACCGGGCGAATGTCGGGGAGATCGTAGAAATCTCCGATGATCTGTGTATTGGCTGTAAGGCCTGTGCCAATAATTGTCCCTATGATGCAATCGTCATGCACGATATGGAGGAAGCATGGCCTTCCGATATGGTTCCTAAGCGTCTTCGCGACAAGCCCAGGCTGGTAGCCAGTAAATGCGACCTTTGTCATTCAGCGGGGCACGAACCTGCCTGTGTGACGAACTGCCCTCATGGGTGTGCTAGCCGCGTGGAAAGCGTCCAAGAGTTTCAAGATTTGATTCAAAAGCACAGTCAGAGTTGATTCTCAATGTGGCCCAATTTAGAAGGAAAGGTCAGGTCTGTAACTTGGTTTTGGCTATTTTGGGCGTCAGTGATCACTTGTGGGATTCTCTATTTGATCAATGTTCTTGTTTCGGAGGCCCGGCCCAATAACCCGTGGGGATTGAGTTATGGTATAGCGGCAACCTTATTGATGATGGGCTCCGCAGTTTATACGGTGCGGCGTAGAGCTCAGAGGATTGCCTCTAAGTATAGACTGGGCAGTACACAGAATTGGCTGCAATTTCATGTCTACGGCGGGAGCCTTTCACTACTCTTGGTCTTGATGCACATAGGATTCCGGCTTCCATCCGGGACACTCACCTGGTGGCTTTTCATTTTGACCGTCTGGGTAATACTTAGCGGAATGGCAGGCGTTTTTCTCCAGAAATGGATACCGAAGATCTTAGCATCTGGATTGTCACTTGAAGTCATTTATGAGAGGATCCCTGAACTTATCGAAGAAATCAAGCAAAAGGCAACCCAACTTGTCGAGGATTGTGAGGCCCCTGTGCGTGGCCTCTATTCTGAACAGATCGCACCCGTTCTGGAGCGACCCGAGCTTAAACTCATCTATTACGTTGACATAACGGGAGGCATGCGTTCTCGGCTCAAGGAGTTTGAATTTCTCAGGGGTGTCCTTGATTCTGAGGAGCGGGAAAAACTGGATCGACTGCAGGCATTGTACCAGACAAAACTGGAACTAGACGCCCACTACACGCTCCAGAAAACCATGAGGTGCTGGTTGTATGCCCATGTTCCACCATCGTTAGTTTTGCTGGTTCTCGTTGTTTGGCATGTGTTAGCTGTTTGGTATTATTGAGCAAAATCCGAAGATTCAATGGGTCAGTTGCAACAAAATTAGCAGACCAGTAGACAATGCCGAGAAAAGAGGGAAAAGGGATCTTTGGGTCCGTCCGGCTCCCCATTTCAAAATCCTATATTCACCTCCGACCTCAGAATCAACTCATACGGATCGGGTTCATCGGTGCACTACTCGTCACTATGATCATCGGCCTTAACTTTTTCCTTCAAGAGGCCTCAATACTTTCCAACGGACCGTTATCCTCAAATCATGCTGTTGTGGAGTCAGATTGCGCGGCTTGCCACAACCATGCCTTTGAAGATGGCCTCCTTACCGAGAACGACAATCCGACATTCACCTCTATTTTAAGCGCGTTCAGCTTTGATTCGGTGAGAGATGAAAACTGTGCAATATGTCATGAAAAATTTGGGGATCCTGTGGGAGTTTATACCTTTGCTGCACACTATATTTATCGTTCGAAAGATTTGACGCGAGGGAACGAGTCTGAAGACGAGATCCCCTGTTTTTCGTGTCATCCGGAACACTTGGGGAGGAGGGCTAGAATCACTGAAGTCTCTGACGCTAGGTGTGTGGGCTGTCATCCCTTTGGATCATTCAATGAACAACATAAAGAATTTGCGTTCGCTGCCGAGGGACTCCCCGACAGCGCCAGTTTGAAATTCACACACATATATCACGTCAAACAAGTGATGGCTTGGAACGAATTCGTTGACATTGAAAGGGCGTGTCTGGACTGCCATAACGCCGGTCCAGACGGGAAGAACTTCGAACCTCTCAACTTCGATCGGCATTGTGGAACATGTCATCTCACCGAAGCGGAGAAAACGCCGGCATTGCAAGTCTGGAATTCCAGGGAGCCCAATGCACCCGGCGTCTTTACCTTGGAAGATTTCCGAAGCCGCGGAGAATTAGGAGATGAGTGGGCCTTTGGTACGAGTACTGGTGAGTTCAGCAGAATCGAAGACAAGATTGTAAAATCACGAATTTATCACGAAGACCCATGGATTCTAGCTAACCTGAAAAGACTGCGACGAACCATGGGCATGGAGTTGGGGTTATCAGGGCTGCTGCGAGCTTCCGTGGATGTTCCTGATCCTCACGATGACAAGATTCTCCATGAAGAGGCGATTGAAACCCTTCGATCTTTTATCACTGAGTTGCGATCCCATCCCGAATCGATGGTGATCGACGAACTCACTCAGCTTAACCGTCTACTTCAGAAAGTTGAGGCTGGAATTAGAGATCCATACACCTCTGTTGATAAGACAAAGTTCTTAGAGGGTTCTGGACAGGCAGAAACCCGTCTCAGTGAAGAAGAAGTGCAGGAATTTGAGAAAGTTGTAGCGCTTTTGACCGAACCCTGTCAAATTTGCCATATAGTCCAAAACGGATTCGTGGCTCGTGTTCAAAAGGACCAGCGTGCCCTTATTCGAGCAGAGTTCAACCATCGGGCTCACATCCTTCAAAGACGATGTCTAGATTGCCACACTGGGATTCCATTTTCCGATTATATCCCCAGAAAGGGACAACTGACGAGCGAGAGATTGAACGCCGAGTTAACAAAAAAGGGCTTAGAAGGTTCTTGGTTAGCTGAAGTGTCAGGAGTTTCGGAGGAGACAGTTTCCAATGTTTTGGGCGGAACGATCGATCTCTCTGAGCAACTTGAGCAACGGTTCATGGAAGTACTCGACTCATGGCCTGGCGAAACACTGGAAGACAACTCATCCATACAGAATCTTCCCATCATTGCGCAATGCCAAACATGTCATCAAGTAGAAGTCTCGTCCAACCGTTGTGTGACCTGTCACTTATTTCATCCCAACAAGCTCAACCGAGCCAACTTGCTCTTGTACGTAGATCAGCAGTCGGAAGGTGAAGCCCAGTGATGAAAGCAAAGCTATTTTGTAAAACCGGTCGATTCGAAGGGATGGAATTTGAAATCTCGACCGAAGCCACCATCGGACGAGATTCAGAGAATACCATCCAACTGAATCGCAAGAATGTCTCCGAGAAACACGCTCGGATTTACTACGACAAGGATCAGGATAGCTATTTCTTAGAAGACCTGGAGAGCTTGAATGGAACACAGTTAGATGGTGCAAAGGTGACGGGCCAGGAACAATTGGCTGGGTTTCACGTGATCACATTTGCCAAGGCCTTCGACTTTGTATTTCAAGTCAATTCGAGTGTCTCGGAAAAGACAGCATTAGACTCGGATCCTTGGGCCATTGACTCAGACTTGCCGTCCTCGCTTGAAGAAGGGGACCAAGCTTCCCGGACGCCCCAAGCTGCAGTTGAGGATGTTGGGGGCGGAGCTACGGCTATCCAAGAAAGTTTCGCTCCTATTCCCCAGTTTCAACAAGAAGAATCCTCACCACTTGAAGAAGAAAGTACCTCTGAACGAACCATTCTTTCTCAACAGGTGCCCATTCATCCCCAACTTCCTCCAGAAGTTGAAGCGGAGGGTGACCACCAGCTAGAAGATCAGCCCGAGGCTCCCCAATACGATGATAGCCGTGTCCTTCTTGAGGTGAAGAATAAGGCGGGCGCTGTTTCGACTTTTGATCTCAAGGAGGGCGAGAATGTCGTCGGCCGTTCTCCGGATTGCCAGGTGTTCATTGACGATTCTTCAGTTTCAAGGCGGCATGCCATCATAACGGTCTCGTCGGGACAAACGTGTATTCGGGATTTAGGGAGTGTGAATCACACCTTCCTGGAAGATCAAAGAATTGATTCAGAGGCCGAGCTACGTCCGAATCTAAAGGTGAAAATTGGAACGATTGAACTAAGGCTAGTCATTCAAAAAGGCCTCTGAAATGGTTCGTGTTAAGGATTTGAAATTGCTCGAAGCCAGTGGAGCAGCCAAAGCTAAGATGGTGGACCAGAAATGAGCGAAACCTTCAAGGTATCCGAAGACGGGACCTTCGCGCTTCAAAATCCGGTGAAGCTACCGGACGTCTTGGACCTCATTGTTGTCGGAGGAGGACCTGCCGGGACGGCAACAGCCTTTCGAGCTAAAGAACTGGGGATCCAGGCTCTGGTGCTCGAGGCGGACGACCTGATGAAGCGAATCCGCGACTATTCTAAGGACAAGTTAATCTATCCTGATTTTGGCGGCGGCGACAAGATGAGATTCCCCAAGGGAGGTGAACTGATTGCAAGTTTACAGTTTTCTCCTGTGGATAAGGATGATATGTGCGTTCAGTGGAAGCATCTTTATCACAAGCACAACATTCCCGCCAAAGTAGGTGTTGAATTAACTGGAATCGAAAGGGAAAACGACGAAATTTGGAAGGCGAAGACCTGGAACCATAACACGAAGACAGAAGAATCTTACCGGGCCAAGCATATAATCCTAGCACTGGGAAGAGGTGTGCCCAGACGATTCGACATTCCGGGAAACACGGAAGGAATAGCATTTCGATTGACCGATTCAATGCTTTATGTGGGCGCTCCTGTCTGTGTGATTGGAGGTGGAACTTCCGCAGCCGAAGCTGTCATTGCCATTTCCAACACCAAGATCAAGGAGAATGACCCTTCAGCCGTCTACTGGTCTTACCGAGGCGCCAAAATGCCCCGAGTGTCGAAGGCTTTGGCGGACGTGTTTTTTGAGGCATTTGTAGGAAATGGGAATATTCGCTACTATCCGAGCAGCGAACCCGTCGCAATCGTGACCTCGGAAAATCGTGAAGAGCATCTCTCTATCCGCGTAGATAGGAAGATTGTTTCTGGTCGGCCGAACGAGACCGCTCATCTTGAATTCTTGAAGCAACAAACGATTGCCTGTATCGGAGAAGATGTACCCGAAGCTTTTCTAAACGCGATGGGAGTTTATTTGGGCACCGGGGGTCCCAAGAACAAGAAACGGATGCTGGTCACACGCCTGTTGGGGACCCAACAGCCCAGAGTCTACCTCTCGGGCGACATTCTGAGTCAAGCCTATTTTGAAACCGAACACTTTGATGCAGAACCATCCAGTTTCACAGAGATACGACACCGTGGAAACATCAAGTCCGCATTAAGAGATGGTGTGCTGATTGCAGAGGCTGTGAAGCAGAGCTTGGAGGGAAAAACGGATATCCGGGTGGTCCTTGAAGATGTTGAAGAGCCAACAGAATCGGCAAAAGTGGTAGTTACCGTTAGTGAGCCTGTAGACACAGCGGCCCCGCCTCGTGAAGCCGAGCCTAGTGCTGCTGACCTGGATGAAGAAGAGGCTTACATCATTCGAGTCCTTCCCGGCGGTGTCGAGGAGAATGAATATCCTGTCAAGAAGAGTGGAACAACGACTATTGGTCGCAAGGAGTGCGACGTGAGTTTTCCACAAGACACGCTCCTTTCGGATCAACATGCCTCCATTTCGCATGGTCCCGACGGTTATCTCCTGCGTGACGATGGGAGCAAAAACGGGGTCTTTTTTCGACTCCCGGAAGGTCGGTACTTTGAAGTCACTCCAGGAGATATCATCAGGGCAGGCAAGCAGTTCCTTGTCTTCGGAACTTCGGATAGCGGTTTTTCTGTGACTCATTTTGATCATAAGGGCATCGAGGTTTCTCGTCACGAGCTGAGTGATGAGACCATTGTGCTGGGTCGGGACGCTCCGGGGATTACGCTGGACTCTCAAGACATGACTCTATCGCGGAGACAGGCAGCCATTTCGATAAAAGAGGGACGCCTGCGTATGAAGGATCTCAAGAGTGTGAATGGAACCTATCTTAAGGTGCGAGATGCGATTCAAATACAGCAGGGTGACCAGTTCAGGTTGGGACAACAAGTGTTTACTTTTAGCCTGAGAGACGATGTGGCACTTGATCCAGGTCATTTGAAAACTCAGAGCTTTGTTCAGCCCCTTCCAGCCACCCGGGATTGCCGCGCCTTGTACCCCGCCACATACGTAGTCGTAGAAAAGCCTCAGATCGAGAGCCGCGTCCCAGTTGCGGCTTCCCGCCATGGCGCCACAGAAAGTGAAGGCC
>JAPUKJ010000263.1 GCA_027295705.1 Ignavibacteria bacterium
AGTACGCTTCTTCGTTATCTCCATTACGGGTTGCCTAGGAGGACATCGGCGCGTTGGAGGAGCGATGCCGGGATGGTGAGGTTGGCTGCTTGAGCAACAGGAAGATTGATCATAAAGCGACTTTGTTGAATTGGTTGAAACGGAATCGAGGCTGGTGATTCTCCTTGTAACACACGCACGGCTAAAAAGGCGGCTTCTCGTCCTGCGTCTTCAAAGTCTCGTGCGATGACGGCGACCGCCCCATCACGGAGTTGCGAGCTTTGAAAACCAAACAGGGGAAGTTTGGCTTGTTCCGCTGCGCGAAGAATGCTGACAAACGCTGCGCTGGTGAGATTGTCGGAAATCTGGCAGATCGCGTCAAGTTGGTGGCTTGTGAGCGCCAGTGCGCCATCCACCACTTCAGCAATCGAACTCACCCCGACGGCAATGACCTCCACGTTCACCTTGCGAGCCGCTTCCGTGAGTAAGTCTTTATAGAAAACAGAATTGACTTCGGATGGCACAAAGAGTGTGCCGATTCGTCGAACCTGAGGCATGATGATCGGAAGCACTTGCATCATGCCTTCGAAATCACTGGTAGTATAAATTCCTGTAAGATTGGGTCGATGTTGGTCATTGCTCTGGCCTGCTCCGGCCAAGAGTGGGTTGGCAACAAGTGAGAACACGATGGGTAAATCGCCGGCGCGATTTATCGCGGCTTGGAGCATCGGCGTGGATAGCGTCATAAGCAAGTCGAGGCCGCTCGTCGCGGCCAGGTCGACCATGCTGTGGGCCGTGGCCATATCTCCCTGACCATTTCGAACTACCATGGTAAAGTCCTGGCCTTCAACAAGGCCTGATTCTTCAAACCCCTTCATAACCCCGTCCCGTGCTTCTTCAAACGCCGGCGAATCCACGTAATACAGAAGATTGAGTTTCCAAGGCTTTGTCACGTGGGGCTGTGTCGGGTCTTGCGTTTTATTGTGTTGGATGCGTCGATTCCAATCTGAGAGGAGGAGAATCCCTCCGGACAGTCCAATCAAAAACAACCCTAGTGCCATGCGTCGAAATAAATTCCACACTGAAGAACGGCCTCCCAGCCTAGAAGCGAAAACGTGTGATGCATCCGGGCAATTTCTATTCTTGGAATTCTATCCTGTGGTATCCTCCAGGCGTTTTGCTAAGGAGTGATCAATGCAAGCGATCGTGCCACCGCACGTGCACTTGTGTCTTCCTTGGTATTGGATTGGAAATCGGCAGCATCCAGTGCAATGACCGGCGTGTTAGCCGCGAGGAGTTGTAGGTTGTGAGCCATGAGTGTCGTTTCAGTGACATAGAGATCTGGTGTTGGCGTCTTGTCCTGTCCTGCCCTGGAGACGAAGGTTTTCTCATCAAAGGATTGAATAACAAAATCCGTACCTTCTATCAGTCCTACTGCGGTTAGGCTTTTTATCATATCCTGCAGAGTTGTTGCCGTTTGTATGGGGGAATCCTTTCGAAGCCACGTGATCCGAGCAGGTCTTCCGAACTTCGCAGCTAGGTTATAAAACAGGTCTGCTCTGTGAATGAGGGCTTCCGGGAAGGTTTTCCCAAGGCGCTTGGCTACTTCAAAATTCAGGCAGAGCTGTTGATCCTGTATTTCTTCAAACGGAATGTCTTGAGGGCTTTCTCCTAAGAGCACACGCGCTGCCAGTGTGGCGGACACATACGCGGGCTTGTAGAACCCTAGCCCTTGGCAGGCCAAGGCCCCACGCTTGGTGAATTCGGGATCGTTGATTATCAGGGGTAAACTGAAGTCCTCTGCCACTTTTACGATTCCTTCAAAAGCTTGAAAGGCCGTGTTATCTCCGGTGATCCACAGGGCCTGAATATCTCGGGTGGCGAGAGCTTGGGCGGCTTGATACACCTCACTGGAATTGCCAATGGCGACCTCTTCAAGCGTAATCCCTGCATCTTTGAATAGGGGGCGACTTACACTAATGACTTTTCGTGAGTTGGCTTCCGAGCTGTTATAGAGTGTACCGACAGCCTTCACATTGGGAACCAGTTCCTTGATCAATGCCACGGTATCCGCGACTGGCGGGAAAGAGCCGACCCCGGTGACATTGGGTAGATGATCAGTTCGTGTCTTGCCGGCCCCGGCTGCAATGGGATCATACACAACGCTAAACACAACCGGTGTGGTTTTAACTAAACCCGATGCTGCAGTCAGGGCTGGAGTCGTGAGCGGGACGATAAGGTCGACGTCTTGATTGAGGTACGATTGAATGATGGTGGGAATATTGACCATTTCTCCTTGGGCATGAGCGCGTTTGATCGTGATATTCTTGCCTTCAATGAATTGCAGCGCAGCCAGTCCATCAATGAATCCCTGCAGACCTGATTCGACGACCGGATCAGGTCCGAAATACACCACGCCGATAGTGAATGTTCGTCCAGGTGGTGCCGTGAATCGTCGCGAGGTTTTCGTATGCTCGGCTCCTCCCGCTGTGATGACGGTATCGGCTTGTGCAAGCAGATCCTGAGGTATTTCCCACGGTTCACGCAGTCCTGTCAGAGCTGGTGAATTGAAAATCAATTTTTCCGGAGCCATGTTGATGATGGGAATCGTACTAGGATCGGCCCCTAGTAGCACTTGCCCGGCTAGCAATCCGGCTTGTCTTCCGACTTCGTGATAGTTTGCGCCCAAGTCAAAGAGTGCACCGCGCTTGGTAAGTGGCGGGATGTTGGTGAATACGGGAACTTTGCCGGTATCTGCGGCGCGTTGTACCGCATCAAATGCGACGATCACGGTGAGATCGCCACCGACCCACAGAGCTTGTACCCCTTTTGATATCAAAGAACTGGCGGCTTCAAAGACTCCGGATGAATTCTCGATGGCTGCTTCCACAAGAGTGATCCCAAGTTGCTGACAGACTCGGCGTGCGACCAGGATATTGGCTTCAGAATTCGATTCGCCAGGATTCCAGGCCACGCCGACGGTGGATAATGTCGGTAATAATCGTTTGGCGATGCGGAAAGCTTTCTCCACAGGTTGCATGGTGCCGTAGCCCACTAAGTACGCTGGATGATCCAGTGGATTGTCACGGCTAATCCCTACTCCGGCACCGAAGGGATCGGAAACCAGCGCAAAGACATGGCGTGCCGTCCCTCGCTTATTGGCTCGTGCGACCGTTTGCAGGGAGAGGGTGCTGGCCGTCATCAGCAGATCAAAATGTCCATTGACCACTTCTACAGCAATGGCATTAGCTGTAGGCATGTCGTTTTCGGCATTGTATCGTTGAACGGTCAGTGTTTGTCCGTTCGTGAAGCCCATTTCTGTCAAGCCCTGGATCATCCCGTCCACTCCTTCATCAAGCACTGTTTGTGAGGCATGTTGGATGATTGCGAGGCGGGGAATATGTTGGTTGGTGGATACGCGACGGTTCCAATCAGACAGAAGCAAGACACTTGCCGAGAGTGTGATGAGGATCAGTCCGAGAGAGAGGCGTTTGAGAATTGTCAACACAGCGAAGGTGGATGATGAGCGTGTCTATGGCTGAATCACTTCATCAGCCTTTTGGAGCACCGACATAGGAATGAAAGATCGTGCCTGTTGCGCAGCTTTTGGATTGACAATCAGCCGATATTTCTTGATGCGATGAAATGGAATGTTTGCTGGACTGGTGCCTTGCAATATCTTCACGAGCATATTGGTCAGCGGGGTGTCCCCTCCGGGAAAGTTCATGCTCAATACAGCGACAGCCCCTTGTGCAGCATTGGGGTCATAGTAGTCGAAAACCGGAAGACGTTGCCGACTTGCCGATTGGTGAATGGTAGGAAACGCCAGGGAGGGAATCATGCCGATAATCAGGATGGCATGAATGTCTAGGGCCGTCAGTGCGAGGGAGGCATCTGGAACTTCAGCAACAGTATTAATGCCGATGGTTTTCACGGAGATGTCCATGTCCGCTGCAGCTTGTATCAACTTGTCTTTATACGCAGCCGACTGCGGTTCGGATGGATTAAACACCACACCGATCGATGTGACCCGAGGGGAACACAGCCGAATGAGCTGGATCATTTGGTCCGTCGCAAAAATCGAATAGACCCCTGTGACATTAGGCAGGTGATCCTCATCGGTCGTGCCGGCACCTAGAAGAAAGGGATCAGCTACGACATCGAACAAGATGGGTATGTTTTTCGTTCGATGGATAGCGGCTTGCAGAGTAATGCTCTGAAGAGGAATCAGCACGTCCGCTCCTGCATCACGGGCCGCATCAAGCAATTGAATAACAGTTGCGATATCACCCTGGGCGGAGCGGACGGTGATGTCGTAATGACGGCCTTCTTCGAAGCCAGCGCTCAGTAACCCTCGTTTCACGTTATGCAAGGTTTGATCGAGAAATGACAATTCAGTGTAGTGAATGACATGTATCTGCCATTTCTTTTGCAGGGGTTGGGCGAAAGTATTGCTGCAATTGATCTCCAAAAACGCCCACAAAAATGTTCCACATATCAAAACGTGTCGCCATCGTGGTTTCCACAACATACACCGACCTCCCCTATTAAAATCTAGGGGGGATTGTAAACTGCTAAGACGAAAGATGCTACTCTTCAGCGTCATTTAGTTGCGAAAGTGTTGTCATTCGGGTAGGACCTCTCAGCATCGTGACCAATAGATAGGCCCAAAATTTCGAACTGAGTCCTGTGACACCAACCAATTCCCAACACCAATCACTGCTCTATTCGGCAGATGAAAACCCGCCATTGTGGCTGACATTGGTATTG
>JAPUKJ010000264.1 GCA_027295705.1 Ignavibacteria bacterium
TTATGGCGTAAGAATCTCTATATCCTCTGGGGCACGCAGTTCATGGCCATGGTGGGAATGAACCTCGTGGTCCCTTTCCTCCCCTTTTACATCCGAGAACTAGGCATCACTGACCCAAGCGACTTGCCAATGTGGAGTGGCTTCGCATTTAGCGGGACATTTCTGTCTGCTTTTCTTGCAATTCCCTTCTGGGGCACTCTTGGCGACCGCTACGGCCGAAAAATGATGGTCGTTCGTGCTATCTTCGGCCTGGCATTATCTCAAATCCTCATCGGCCTTTCACAAAATGTAATACAGCTCGTCTTATTCAGAATACTGCAGGGTGCGATCAGTGGCTTCATTGCGTCGTCTTTGGCATTGGTATCAACAAACACACCAAAAGAAAAAATGGGCTATGCACTTGGACTTTTGCAGTCGTCAACGGCTGGCGGCATGGTCCTGGGACCGTTTGTCGGTGGAATCCTTGCCGACTTGATTGGCTACCGCGAAATCTTCTTTATCACTGCTGCGCTCTGTACCATTGCCGGCTTTGTGATTCTGTTCAACGTGAAGGAAATAGCGCACACCACCCACGAGGGTCAGAAATTCACCGTGCGAGATAACTACAGATTCATGATTTCAGACAAGAGGTTGAGGATAGTCGGGTTGGGACTTGTCATCGTTCAGATGTCAGTATTGATGATCGAACCTATTTTTGCGCTGTTCATCGAGAGCTTCAAGACCGACACACAGTACGTCGCAACGCTCGCTGGCGCAATTTTCTCTATATCTGGACTTTTCATGGTGGTATCGGCGCCATGGTGGGGGAAGCGCAATGATCGTATCGGCTACAAGAAAAACCTGTCCGTCGCACTTGCAATTATGGGAGTTGCGTACGCCTGTCACATCGTCGTCGAAGATCTCGTGCAACTTGGATTCTTGAGAGCATTTCTCGGTTTCGCTCGCGGTGCTATTCTACCCGCCCTGTATTCTCTGGCCAGCCTTTACGCACCATCCGAACGTAGAGGCGGCATCATTGCGATTGCGTCAAGTTTCACCCTCCTTGGTAACACACTCGGCCCAACGGTAGGTGGGTTCGTCGCTGCAAACTTTGGAATTGCAACCTCTTTCGTTGTAAATAGTTGTATGCTGTTAGGTATCAGTATCATCATATGGAAATATCTTGTTGAACCACCAGCCAAAAAGAAACCACGAGAGGAATCGGAACTGAAGGTTGAAACCGCACGGGCGTAATTGATATTAGACTCGCCTTTGTGTATGTTGACTTAACACGAACTTCTTCATTAGGCTTTCACACCTCGACAGATAATTCTAGGCAGCACAATGTCCTCTCACGAGCGCCTCTTTCTTCTCGATGGCATGGCGTTAGCCTACCGGGCTTATTTCGCGTTCATTTCACGCCCGCTCATCAACAGCAAGGGTGTCAACACAAGCGCGATTTATGGGTTTGTCAACACGCTCATGAAAATCCTGGAGGATGAAAAGCCCGAGCATATTGCTGTTGTGTTCGATACGAAAGAACCAACGTTCCGTCACAAGAAATATGCCGACTATAAGGCAACGCGCCAGAAAATGCCAGAGGACATGGCCGCGCAGATGGAGAAGCTCAAGGAAGTAGTGCGTGCTTTTAACACGCCTCTTGTCGAACTCCCCGGTTACGAGGCAGACGACATCATTGGCACGCTTGCGCGTCGGGCAGAGAAAGAAAAAGTCGCAACCTACATGGTCACAGGCGACAAAGATTTCATGCAGCTTATTTCTCCGTTCATCAAAATGTTTAAGCCAGGCAAATCCGGCAATGAGGTGGAGATCGTTGATGAGTCAGGCGTTCTTGAGAAATTCGGTGTAATCCCTGACAAGGTGATCGAGGTACTTGGATTGATTGGAGATAAATCCGACAACGTGCCAGGTGTTCTGGGCATTGGAGAAAAAACTGCTATCCCTCTTATCCAGGAATTTGGTAGCATTGAAGACCTGTACAAACATGTCGACCAAATACCGCAAAAGGGATTGCGCGAGAAATTGATCGCCAATAGAGACAAGGCCTTTCTCTCAAAAGATCTGGTTACTATAGACACTGACGTACCGATAGAAATTGACTTTCACAAGCTACGATCAACAGCGCGCGATACAACAAGACTTGTCAAATTGTTCGGCGAACTGGAATTCAACTCCCTTTTGAGCAGACTGCGTGACACGGAGCAGTTTTCCGTGAAGACAACGCCGACGCCAGAAGCACACACACCACCTCCTGCTATAGTAGATGAAGCCTTGTCATTTGAGCCAAGCGAATTCGAGACCACCGACATCAATTCTGAGGTGCATGATTATCACTGTGTCACTACAATTGAAGCACTGAATGATCTGTGCTCGAAACTAGCGAAGGCGGACCGATTCGTCCTGGATACTGAAACCACTTCGAGGGACCCGTTTCATGCGGGGCTTGTCGGTCTTTCTTTTTGTGAGACGCCGCGCGATGCCTACTACGTGCCGGTGAAGACCGAATTACCTTCGGGACAAGTAGCTGATGAGCTCTTTGACCAGAAAGATCAAATCTCTGCACCGCACAATAACACGGCTAATGCTCTTGAGCCAAGAACAGTCATTGCTAGACTCAAGCTAATCCTTGAGAATTCCGACATCAGGAAGATCGGACAAAATATCAAGTTTGACTTGTTGGTACTAAGAAACTACGGCGTTGAAGTGCAAGGAATTGAGTTCGACACGATGGTAGCCAGTTATGTCCTGCGTGCCGACGGACAGCACAACCTTGATTCTCTTGCATTGGAATACCTGAACTACAAGATGATATCATTTGATGAACTTGTAGGAAAGGGGAAAAAACAGAAACACATAACGGAAGTTCCGCTTGATGAAATGGTCAACTATTCCGCAGAGGATGCTGACATCACAATGAGAGTCTATGAGCGACAATTGCCAAAGCTGAAGGAGTTTCAGCTCATAGAGTTGTGTAAGAAAGTCGAGTTTCCCCTTATCCCGGTGTTGGCCCGAATGGAGTACGCTGGCATCGCTCTCGATGTTGACTATCTTGGCGGAATGTCAAAGGAGCTTG
>JAPUKJ010000265.1 GCA_027295705.1 Ignavibacteria bacterium
TCATAGTGGTCGGGGGGATGAAAAAAATATGGACTCTTTTCAACGAAATCCTTCAGAAACGACACTCTCTCCCGCATTGCCCCGATGACATTCAGCAAATACTGATCGCTGAAATCCTTGTTTTCGATTCCAGATCCTGACAGAAAATCCTTGAGCATGACCAGAACTTGGGCATCAGGTTTTTTCCGGAGGTGTTCGAAATTCATCCAGTTCAACTTCTCCACGTTGAACACTGCTCCGGACTTTACAACTCTCTCAAGCGAGAATTCTCTCACGAGATCTTTCAACTGAAAGATCTCTCTCTCATCGCCCGGATTCCAGCCAAGCAGTGCCACAAAATTGATAAGCGCTTCCGGAAGAAATCCCCTGTTTCGATAATCCTCAACTGCAACGTCACCTTGGCGTTTGCTCAACTTAGATTTGTCGGGATTCAGCAACAGCGGCAGGTGCACAAAGTGCGGGAGATCCCAACCGAAGTACTGATATAACAAGACATGCTTAGGGGTACTGGAGAGCCACTCCTCTCCCCGAATAACATGAGTGATTCCCATCAGATGATCATCCACAACATTTGCTAAATGATACGTAGGATAGCCATCCGACTTGAGTAAAACCTGATCATCCAGACGATCGCTTGAGAACTCGACCCACCCTCGAACGATATCATCAAACGCGATTGTTGACGAGTCCGGTACTTTCATTCGCACAACTGCCGGGACCCCAGCTGCGAGTTTCTCCTGTACCTGGTCCGGTGTCAGTTTCAGAGCCCGACGATCATACTTTGGAGGAATCCGCATTTTTTCCTGCTTTTTGCGCATCCCCTGCAACTCCTCCGGTGTATCAAACGCATAATATGCCTTTCCCGATTCAAGCAACTCCTTTGCGTGTCGCCGGTAGATCTCTAGTCGTTGTGACTGGATATACGGGCCGTGTGGTCCGCCTTTTCCTGGACCTTCATCGAAATCGAGACCAGCCCAATACAAAGGTCGAATCAAATCTTCCACTGCGCCTTCAACGGCCCGCGCCCGATCGGTATCTTCAATTCGAAGGATAAACCGTCCATTGTTTTTTCTGGCAAAAAGATAGTTGTACAGAGCCGTTCTCAAACCACCCACATGCAGGTAGCCGGTCGGACTTGGCGCAAATCGCACCTTGACCGTAGATGTGGTTACGTCAGGCGAAGCGTTCATCGATTTCTGCAAAAACCAGGATAGTTCGAGGAACTATCCAATAGAATTTCAAGACTAGGCAGCAGAAGGTAACGAAAAACTCATTTACTTACCAGAGTGACCCAGGAGGTTTCTCGGCTTTTTGTATATGTTCAGCACATCATTGATGATTCAGGATTGAGAAGATGAACAGAGATTTGTATATTGAAAGAGAACCTCCAGACAATGTCCACCTTCAAGGTTCAGAAATAACTATCGGTCCAGCAGAAGTAATTCATAAGGATTAATCATGACTGTACATGACAAAACCGACGAACAGCGACTCGCCGAATTTGAAGCGCGCATCGATCGAGATGAGAAGATAGAGCCCGGCGACTGGATGCCGGACCAATACAGAAAGAGCTTGATCCGCATGATAGGCCAGCATGCTCACAGTGAAATTGTTGGGCAACTACCCGAGGGAAAATGGATACCCCACGCGCCTGGATTTCGGCGGAAACTGACTCTTGTGGCTAAGGTGCAGGATGAAGCCGGTCATGGACAGCTCTTGTACCGGGCGGCAGAGACTCTTGGAAAATCGCGCGAGGAAATGCTTGAAGAGCTCCTAACAGGCAAGGCAAAATATGCCAACGTCTTCAACTATCCCACCCCCAGCTGGGCGGATGTCGGCATCATTGGCTGGCTCGTAGATACCTCTGCAGTTATAAACCAGACGATGCTCGGACAGGGATCGTACGGACCCTATGCTCGGGCAATGAAGCGTATCTGTTATGAGGAAGCATTCCACATCAAGCAGGGGTACGATTCAATTGTGGCTCTTGTTAAAGGTACCCCCGAGCAACGAGCGATGGCACAGGATGCAATCAACCGTTGGTGGTATCCAACCCTGATGATGTCAGGACCACCTGATCGCATTTCGGTCCACACAGAACGTTCAATGCGCTGGAAGATCAAGACAAAAACCAACGAGCAGGTTCGCCAGGAATTTGTCGACCGCATAGTCCCGCAAATCCGTGCACTCGGGCTCGACGTACCGGACACTAACTGCTATTATGACGAGAAGGCCGGTCACTGGCATTACACCCAGCCGGATTGGGAAGAACTCAAGCGCGTTATCAATGGAGACGGCCCTTGCAATGCTGAACGACTCGGAGTCCGTCGCAAGGCTCATGAAGATGGCCGATGGGTTCGCGAGGCCTTGGCAGCAAAACACACGCAGAAGGAAGCAGTCGCGTGACCGACACTCAGTGGGACACATACGAAGTATTCCATCAGAGCAGAAGAGGAGATCCGCACATCCACGTCGGCTCCGTGCATGCACCAGATCCACAGATGGCACTTCAACTCGCGAGAGATCAGTTTGCGAGGCGACTGAAATGTGTTAGTATCTGGGTTGTTAATTCTCGACATGTCACTGCGACCGATTATCAAGACGAGGATTTTTTTGCACAGTTAACCGATAAGAGCTATCGCGATCCAAAAAATTTCGGAGCACCAGAAAAGTAATAGCCAGATGAGCGCAGAGATCCCATCCAACCTTCCTGCTGAGGCGATACGGAAACTTTTGCTCGCCTTTGCCGACGACGAGCTTATGCTCGGACATCGCGACTCGGAGTGGACTGGTCACGCGCCCATTCTCGAAGAAGACATTGCTTTCTCCAACATAGCACAAGACGAACTCGGTCATTCTTTAGTGTGGTATACATTGCTTGAACAGCTTACTGGCCGGTCTCCCGACTCTATGGCCTTCGAGAGAACATGGAACGAGTTCACATGTTGCCACTTTGTGGCATATCCCAGGGGAGACTTCGCGTACACGGTTGTGCGCCAGTACCTCCACGATGCAGCAGAACAGGTTCGTCTTAGCTCACTCGGTCAAAGTTCGTACAGCGAGCTGAAAGACGTCGCCGCGAAGCTTTTGCCAGAGGAATCCTACCATCTCATGCATAGTCAAGGTCTCGTAGAGCGTCTTGGCGATGCGACAGAAGAAAGCCATAGCCGGATGCAGGCAGCCGTTGACGCGGCTTTCCCACAGGCGCTCGGACTTTTCGAGAATCTCGATGGTGAAGAAAACCTTGTAAGCGCCAACGTGTTCCCCGGCAACGAACATCTGCGCACCAAGTGGCTGGAGAAAGTCGTTCCAGTCCTTGATGCTGCGTCCTTGCAAGCACCAGTTGAAGCCAAGAATGGCAGAATTGAAATTTCCTGTGAACCTGATTACGGCGGCCGCCATCGATCACACACAGCGCATCTGAAAGAGCTTGTTCAAGATTTGCAGAAAGTGTATCGCATGGCCCCTAGTGCGAAATGGTGAGGAACCCTGTATGGCACAACAGACACTTGATGAAAAATTGATTTGGAAGGAGCTTGAAAAGATCGCGGATCCTGAGATCCCCGTTCTCACTCTCGTTGAGATGAAGGTCATCCGGAGCGTGCGTGTTCAGGACAATCAGGTGACTGTCGTGATATCACCTACTTATGTGGGCTGTCCTGCAATGGATGCAATGAAGGATGAAATACGAAGCCGTTTGCGAGACTTGGGATGCGAACAGATTAATCTCGAGACGACATTTGCACCGCCGTGGTCGACAGAAATGCTCGATGAGACCACACGGGAAAAACTACGCAGTTTTGGCATTGCGCCACCTGCCAAGCACAAGGGAGACCTCGCTGCAACTCTTGCGGCTCCGGTTCCCTGTCCTTTCTGCCACTCAGAGAAAACGCATATGGAGAGTTCATTCGGGCCGACGTTGTGTCGACAGATCTATTATTGCGATACCTGCAGGCAATCATTCGATCGATTCAAACCGCTGTAGTTAGCTAGAAATCACTGGGTTTCATCAGCAGATGGAGTTGCCACAATGAAACCATTCAGCAGTCCTCTTCCTCCATTCAAGGCCTTGTGGATGCGATACTGATTGAAACGGGGTTCTTGGAAGCAGACACTATCATCAGGGAGATCCCTCCCCTCACGGCAATTGAGCACCTCCTTAGCGCAGGAACCCAATGGACATTCCGACCCTCAGGGCGCCCCTTTCGGATTGACAAGCAGGTGGGTCAGGAAATATACGGCTCGGTTAATGGGATGATGTTCAGATACTTTGAAGTTAGGCGAAAGAGGTGGTTCACAATCGGATTTACATCCAATGAAAAGAAAGAGTAATCTGAATGCCCAAGATATTTGACAACATCGAAAACCAACTCCTCGACGGATTGAAATATACGCTCGATGTTGCGCATCAAGCGGACTTCTGCGTAGGCTACTTTAATTTACGCGGATGGAAACAAGTTGCCGAGAGCATTGACAAATGGACCGGAGGTCAAGGACACCAATGTCGCTTGCTTGTAGGTATGAATCGCCGCCCGGAAGACATGGTGAAAGAAATCTTCTCGACAAGAGAGCCCGAACCAATCGACAACGCCACAGCCGCCAAATTGCGCAAAAGCCTTGCACAGGAATTTAAGGATCAGCTCACAATTGGCATTCCGACGGAGGCCGATGAGAGAGGGTTGCGCAAGCTCTCCTCCCAAATCAAGAGCAAGAAGGTTATCGTGAAGCTGTTCCTCAGGCACCCTCTTCACGCAAAGCTATACTTGCTCTTTCGAGATGACAAGATTAGCCCAATCATTGGATATGTAGGTAGCAGTAATCTCACGCTTGCTGGTCTCAAGAATCAGGGCGAGCTGAATGTTGATGTGCTCGAACAGGACGCCGCACAGAAATTAACAAAGTGGTTTAATGACAGATGGGAAGACCGGTGGTGTATGAACATCTCGGAAGAACTCGCACAGATTATCGATGAGAGCTGGGCTACAGAGCAACTGCGGATGCCGTATCACATCTACCTCAAGATGGCTTATCATCTATCAAGAGAAGCACGCGCGGGCATCTCAGAATTCAAGATCCCGAGAGAGTTCAAGGAAGAATTGCTTGAGTTTCAACAGAAAGCCGTCCTTGTCGCGGCGCATCATCTCAATAGCGACAAAAGAGGTGGAGTTCTTATCGGCGACGTTGTGGGCTTTGGAAAAACAATCACTGCAACCGCAGTTGCGAAGATCATGGAAGAGGACTTCTTCCTTGAAACACTGATCATATGCCCCAAGAATCTTGTGCGTATGTGGAAGGACTACGTGCACAAGTACAGACTACGTGCCGACGTTCTCTCGCTGTCAAAGGTACAGAATGTCTTACCAAAAGAGAGACGTTACAGGGTTGTTCTCATCGATGAGAGTCATAATCTGAGGAGCCGTGAGGGGAAGCGGTATCGAGCCATTCAGGAATACATTCGCCTTAACGAGAGCAAAGTCATTCTCTTGACCGCGACACCGTACAACAAGACGTACGCCGATCTTTCAAACCAGCTGCGGCTTCTTATTCCGGAAGACAAAGATCTCGGAATCAGCCCGGAACGATTCATCGAAAGCATAGGCGGTCCTGTACAGTTCATGGCAAAGTATCAATATCCGACTCGCAGCTTGCTGGCATTTGAAAAAAGCGAATTCGCCGACGATTGGCGTGAGTTGATGCGTCTCTTCATGGTGCGGAGAACCAGGACTTTTATCAAGGAGAATTACGCAGAAACAGATCCTGCCAACGGCAGAAAGTACCTGAAGTTTGCTGATGGACATAGGTTTTATTTTCCCGATCGCATTCCCCAGAAAGTCGAGTATCCCTTCGACTCCGCCGACCCGAATGACCAGTATGCGCGGTTGTATTCCCAAAAGGTTGTTGACATTATCAACGACCTCAACCTTGCGCGATATGGTCTGGGCAGGTTCCTCGAAGAACACCCAACAATCAGTCCGACGAAGGACGAAATTACCATTATGAATAATCTCTCTCGTGCCGGCAAACGACTGATGGAGTTCTGTCGGACGAATCTTTTCAAACGATTGGAGAGCAGCGGACATGCCTTTCTACTATCCATCGGACGCCACATTCTAAGAAACTTACTTTATGTCCATGCACTGGACAATAAACTTCCACTGCCGATAGGCCCACAGGAATCAAACCTCCTCGATGAATTCCTTGACGATGAAGATCTCGACCAAGGGGACGGAACGGGACTCAAACTCATTCTCGACGAGCAACAGTACCTCAGTCAGGCCAAAGCGCTGTACGACGTTTACAATTCTGAGCACGAACACCGGCTTGACTGGTTGAGAGCCGAGTTTTTTGAAAACGGGCTCAAACAATCGCTCATAGCTGACGCACGCGCACTATTGAAAGTGCTCGCAATCGCCAAAACATGGAATGCCGACAAGGACAGGAAACTCAAGGCGCTCCATCATATCCTGACCAAGCAACATGCAAAGAATAAGATTCTCGTTTTTACTCAATTTGCCGATACAGCAGTTTATCTTTATCAGCAATTAAAACGGCTCGGCGGCAACCAGAGCGAGTGCGTTACTGGAGATTCTGAAGACCCGACGGATTATGCATATCGGTTCAGCCCGATGAGTAATGAGAAAGCTGGCATTCCGGGCACCGATGCGGAAATCAGAGTGCTTATCTCCACAGATGTCCTGAGTGAAGGACAGAATCTCCAGGACGGTCACATCATTGTCAACTTCGACCTTCCATGGGCTCTTATCAGGCTGGTACAAAGAACGGGACGTGTGGACAGAATCGGACAGAAATCTGAAAAGATCATATGCTATTCCTTTCTTCCCGAAGACGGTTTGGAAAACATTATCTTCCTCCGGGGAAGGCTCCGCACTCGCATTCAGCAAAATGCAGAGGTGGTTGGCTCAGACGAGACGTTCTTTGAGGGTGATCCGGTCAACATTGCCGATCTGTATAACGAGAAGGCGGGTATCCTTGATCAAGAAGACGATGGTGAAGTTGACCTTGCTTCGTATGCCTACCAAATCTGGAAGAATGCCACGGATGCAGATGCTGAACTGAAGAAAATCATCCCCAATCTTCCGAACGTAGTGTACGGAACCAAGGCTCACTCTGAGAAAAAGAACGAAGGAGCAATCGTGTACACGCGAACGGCCGACGACAACGACATCCTTGCCTGGGTCGATACTAAAGGAAACATTATCACTCAGTCGCAATTGACAATCCTTAAGGCGTCAGAATGTACTCCAAGTACGCCGCCCCTTCATAAACTTGAGAATCACCACAAACTTGTTGAGGCGGCAATGGGCCACATTCAAGAAGTCGAAAGCAGCATTGGCGGGCAATTAGGAAAGAAAACGGGCGCGAAGTATCGCACCTACATACGCCTTGTGCGCTACTATGAGGAAAACAAGGACACCCTCTTTGCAGGTGAGCCACTGAAGCGAGCCATTGATGATCTCTACAAGTATCCCCTCCGCGAATCTGCCCGCGACACATTGAACCGGCAACTCAAAGCGGGTCTGGATGACACTGGACTTGCCGAACTTGCGGTAGCTCTTCGCGAGGAAGATAAGCTGTGCATTGTGGACAAAACGGAAGCGGAGCGGCGAGAACCTCAGATTATCTGCTCGTTAGGAATGAAAGTGCAGTAGCATGTCCATCCCCAAAGCAACATTCTCAACACTCATCCAAGACTTCAAGATCAAGGAACTGTTCAACGAGCTTGGTTGGGATAACGTAACGGCAAAGTATCCCATCACCGTTGACGGCAAACTCTATTCGCTCACCGGCATTGCACAAAAAAAAGAGTTTCTAATTCTTCTCTGCCAGCCTCAGGACGGTGACCTGCCTGCTGGCCAGGCAGGTGCAATTCCTGATGCTGCGGCCCGAAAGAAGATCGACAACGCCATCACAAAGCTACACTACGAGCACTTAATCATCTATGTCGATGGCAAGAAAAGCCGCCAACATTGGGAGCTGATGATACGAGAACAGAATAAGCCCGTTGTATGCCGACCCATAGACTACTATACCGGACAGCAACCGGAGCTTCTGTTCCAGAAGCTTGAGGGGTTATTCTT
>JAPUKJ010000266.1 GCA_027295705.1 Ignavibacteria bacterium
AGTGCTCAACCTTCGCGCGGTGAAACCTTCCACTCAGGGCAAGCGCGTTTGTCGATGCATCAAGTGTATCCAAAATTGACCTCCGAAGATAATCAGCAGACTGGGGAGGAGGCGAGTTGCATAGAAATGATACCTGAATCGAACAAAAGCTGTTGTGCCGCAAATCACCAAAGATAAGAATAGCCATGTTTGTCAGACTGAAACGGATAAAATGAGAAGAGAGATTGACGCTGCTCTGATTTTTCTTCAAGAAATTCGCTACTTTCAACACCAACGATTGCAACCCGAAATGCCAAAACCCTCTAGAAACATAACATTTGTCGAAGGGCTTGACCCAAGGACAAAATTCTTCGTGGCCTTTCTGTTGGCTGCTCAAACACTGTTGTTCAGTTCGATTGAGGCAATTGCGACAACCTCGCTCATCATTTTGTTAGCGGTGATTGCATCTCGCGTCACGATGCTCAAATTGATAGTGAGGGTGAGGACGATTGTGTGGTTCCTGATTATCATAACTTCAGTTAATATGTTCACAGTCAGTGGCGATATCCTTTTTGAACTTGAAGGTTTGATTGCAACAAAGGAAGGCCTTGCCCTTGGCCTCAGACTTTCTGTAAAGATTGTCCTATTGCTTTGGTGCTCACTCTTGTTCGTGTGGAACACATCGATCGAGAGTGTGCTGGAGGGAATCGAGACGGTCTTTCGTCCACTGCGAAAGCGGTTTGGGTCTGTAACACTCCTCATGAGTATCACACTCAATTTCGTGCCGCTTCTTATTCGCACGGCTCAGCGCATTAAAACCGCGCAAATAGCGCGTGGAGCTGATATAGATTCCAATTTCTTTCGACAAGTTCGCTTCGCATTCTCAGCATCGGTGCCACTCTTTGCGGCTGCGTTCCGTTCGTCACAACAGCTTGCGCTAGCGATGGAAGCGCGCTGCTACGATCCTTCCGTCGAAAGGTCGGTCTACAGTAAGTTAAAAATGGAAAGAAGTGATTGGGTTGTTGGAGCTGGAACGGTTTCAGGATTTTTGTTTGTCACGGCGAGATCTATCTGACGTCAGTGCTTTGATCAGTTGCTTCGCTTCTTCAAACGTACAGCAGTCTTCGTCAATATGATACCCCTTTTTCCTCAACTCGCGGGAGAAAGCTATCACGTCCGGCACGTCGAATCCATACCCTAGAAGCATTGGTGTATCCGTTAGGAATGCACGCGCCGGCAAATCGATCTCTATTCCACTATGTTCGAGGACAACAACACGGGATACTAATTCAGCAAGCACATTCGTGTCGTGCGAAACAATAACGATTGTTAGTCCTCGACTCTTCAATCGGAGTAAGGTGCTTAACACGAGATCCACCCCCCGACCATCGAGGCCAGCGGTGGGTTCGTCCAAAAGCAAGGCCTGCGGATTCGTCATTAAAAGGCTCGCCAACGCCACGAGCCTTGCCTCGCCCATGCTCAGGGAGAAGGGTGAGCGGGGAAGGTACTCCTTGGATGACAACCCGAATTCACCGAGGACATTTTTGTAATCCTGATAAGAGTGATCAGGAGCGGTATTACCTTTCTCGGCGATAAATCCTAATTCGTCTTCCACAGTTTCGCAGAAAAACTGTTCCTCTGGAAATTGAAACGCAAACCCGATCCGACGTCTGATCTCATGTAATTTTCTCGGGGCTTGCCAGACATCTTTCCCATCAATAAACAATTTCCCTTTGTCAGGCTTAAGAAGGGCATCCATGATCTGCAAGAGCGTGCTCTTCCCTACGCCTTCCTGGCCAACAATACCCACACATTCTCCATTGTTCACAGAGAGGCTCAAGCGCTCAAACAAGCGGTCCGACACACCCACCTTGGAGCGGTATGAAAAATCGATGTTATCCAACTCAAATTTCATAATAGCCGCTCAAGACGCGCACGGATCGGGACAGCAACTCCTATCGACAAAAGTTCATCAACGTGGCTGAACACTTCTCTGGGTGTATCATCGAAAAAAATGCGACCCGAAGAAAGAACGATCAATCGACCTGCCAGCAAGGCTTCGGAAGCAAACTGGGTGATAAGGACAATGCCTATTTTTTTCTTCACCCGCTCCCTTGCGATAATATCAATTAAACTCTTTCTCCACATTAGCGAAAGGAGCGAAGTTGCTTCATCGAGGATTAGGTAGTATGGTTCCAACAGCATTACGGAAGCAATTGCCAGGCGTTGTTTCTCTCCGCCGGAGAGAATCGATGGAGCAGAACGGCGGCACTCTTCAAGATTGAAGAGCTTGAGTTGTGCTTCGACTCGCTTATGCATCTCTTCCCTGTCGACTCCGAGGTTCTCAAGTCCAAACGCAAGCTCTCGCTCCACAGTTACAGAAGTCAATTGTAGATTTGGATCCTGAAAAATCATCCCTACGCGACGACGAATTTCAGTCAGACTTGATTTATCATTTGTGTTCAATCCGTCAACGAGAACCTCGCCAGATGTCGCATGGAGAAGCCCGTTCAAGCACTGAGCTAGCGTACTCTTTCCCGATCCATTTGATCCCATGACAGCAACAAAACCGCCTTCCTCGAAATGCGCATCGACCTCACGCAGCGCATCCATTGAACTACCGGGATACCTGTAGGACAGACTTCGCACTTCAATCATGAGAATAGTTCCTCATGAACAACTCTTGCAGTCCAGGTGATAGATCGACATTCAACATACCATCGTCTTCGTAAATGATCATTCCTTCAATGCCTGGTGTATTCTTGATGACTTCCATACCGCGGTCTCTACCCAACACAAAAACAAGTGTGGAAAAAGCATCAGCAGTGATTCCATCAGGCGCCATGGCTGTCACGCTCACAACGCCTCGTGCGGGGTAGCCTATCGTTGGATCGATAATGTGATGGTAGCGGACACCTTCAGCCATGAAATACTGTTGATAGTCGCCCGATGTCGCGACTCCTCCACTCCCCATTTTGAAGCTCCCGAAAAACTCTCCTTCCTTGCGAGGATGCCGCACGAGTATTCTCGCAGCTGCGGAATCTATCAATCGAGTCCCTTCCCAAAACACACCCAAATTACCTCCAAGGTCGACGATAAATCTCTTGAACCCTCCGGCCTTCAGGACATCCACAGCTCTGTCTACCGCATAACCCTTCGCGATACCACCGAGGTCAAGACTCATACCCTTCTTTTGTAGGTAGACTTTGTTACCGTTCATGGAAATAAGTCTATAGTCAATTAGCGGAAGCAGTTTGTCGATTCTTTCTCGCTCAGGCACTCTAGGTTGTTCTGCCAGGAAGTCCCAAGCTTGCACAATCGGACCAACAGCAACGTTAAAGGCTCCGCCTGATTCTTCAGCAAATTTCAATGACTCTTCGAGGAGTGAAACAAGCTCTTCCGAGACGGCCACTGAGTCAACTCCCGCATGATAGTTTATCCGACCGATCTCACTGGTGTTACTATAGTGTGTTGCCATCTCCTCTATCCTTTTGATTTCGGCGAATGCTGAATCAATCCACGTTGAAGCGTTCTCGAAGTTGGTGCCGGTGTCGTAGATGTTCACCGTTACGAAGGTGTTCATGGCCACCGTTTCTCCGGAGATGGGGCTGTCCGGGACACTTCTGCACGAAAGGCAACAGACTAAAGAAAGACAAGCAGGAAAGAACAGCGAGCGGAGGGAATTGATCCCAACCTTCAAAACTATAAGTTGAAAAAATCGGAAGCCTGAATGAATCATTCGAAGAACGCGAGTTCTCTCTCAACCAGTTACGGCTTTTATCTCTTCAGATTCATCACCCATGATGCAGACGACTGTTTTGTTCGGTACACACACAATCAGATCTCCGCTCCGGAATCGCCATCCAGTTCTCACACAGACCTGCTGAGGACAGTCTGCATACGTGACGGCGATCTTACCGTCCTTTGTCTCGATATGTAGTTCACCCCTAGTCCCTGTGATCGTAACCAAGCGAGATTCGTTCAAATTCATTTTGTGAACTGTCTTGCCATCCACTTGAATGAGAACAGTAGAACCCTGAACTGAAAAAGCACTTAGCGCGAAGAAACTCGCGACGATGATGGATATAACTGTGCCAATCAGAATTTTGTCTGCGGCTGTGAGGATTTTTAACATCGTATTTCTCTTGTGAAGGCTAAGATAATGAAAAGCCCAACAAGTACAAAGAAACCCCTGTCATCTCAAAGATGAATCTTCGTTCTTCGGGTGCTTGAGCTCGCGTATTGCGTTCTCACATCCTCGTTGCAGACAAGGCATGACCCATGGAATGAAAATTACTTCGAGAGACATCGGGTGAGAGTTACTTACTCAGAGTCCGGCCCATTTGAATTCGACCAACAACTCCTAGCAGTCGGGATGCAATCCAACCGACAACCAATCCGCCGACGAGGGCTGAAAACAGAAGCAGGGGGAGTAAGAAGACTATTGCTTGATTCTGAACATAGAGGAAGAGTACCAATAGAAACTGCGTCATCATGTGGGTCACGGACCCTATGAGGCTTATTCCTACAACACTGAAAAGATCTCGCGTAGTTGCCTTCGCGCCCGCCATCGCAACCGCCGAGGCCGTCCCACCCGCAATAGCCAACAGGAACCCTGGACTAAACAATGAGCCTATCATGAAAGACCCGACAACGATTCGCAAGATAACCACGAGCAACATCTCCCATACCCCGAACACCATTAGGGCAAGGAGGGACGAGACGTTTGCCAATCCAATTTTGAGAAATGGGAAGGGCATAGGTATAAAGGATTCAAATACGAAAAGCGCAATCCCCACGGCGGCAAGAAGCGCAAGCGTGGTTATGTGACGTGGACTAGAGAGACTATTAAGCAGCGTCGAAGGCACACAGGGGGTATTTTTTGTTCATAGAATGATCAGTCAGACCCGCAAATTTTGTGATCCCTCCTCGTCAAGGTTGAATAATCCCGAAGAGCAGCATGAGTGTAATTACCAGTCCTAGGCTAAACCGATACCAGACGAACACCATAGTCGTGTTTTTTTGGAGAAATCTCAACAGCCATGCAATCGCGGCGTAGCCCGAGATTGCGGAAACGACCGTCGCAACGAAAAGATTCAAAACACCAAACTGGAATGCGCTCTGGTCTATCATTGTTAATTCATAGAGGCCACTGGCCATTACTGCTGGGATGCTCAACAGGAAGGAGAATCGCGCCGCGGAATACCGGGTGAAGTTCAAAAACAAGCCGGCAGTGATTGTAGTCCCGGATCTTGAAGAGCCCGGAATGAGAGCCAGAACCTGTGCCACTCCGATCAACAAAGCATCACCTAGGGTTATCTCATCGATGGAACGACCATGTTTTGCACCCTTTTCGGCCAACCAAAGCAGGGCTGCCAGCGCCACGAGGCTAATAGTAATTACCAAAGTGTTTTTTGTAAACATTCCATGAAGGATGTCACTGGCAAAGATCCCAACCAGACCTACAGGTATAGTGCCTGCTATGATATAGATCGCGAGCCTCGATTCCCTGGAATACGATTTCATGCTGTTACTTCTAACATCTCTGATGAGTGCAATACCCATTCCGACCACATCTTTGAAGAAGTACACAATCACAGCAGCCAGCGTTCCCAACTGCATCACTGCAATAAACGCGGTCCACGCCCGGGCATTTTGCTCATCAATAAGTCCAAGCAATTTTCCTGTGAGGGTTAGGTGGGCAGTGCTACTGATAGGAATGAATTCTGTTAAGCCCTGAATCAACCCAAGCAAAACTGCATAGAAAAAATTCACTTACTTCCCTTCTTATTTCAGAGGCATTGCCTGTTCTTAAGTAAACAAAAGTTGACTGAAGAAAGCGCACGAACAGCTATGCACCTTCCTCAAACCATCCCAAGATGGCATAAGATTCCTTACTATCTGCGAAATTCTCGCAAATCTTTTTCGTTGACAAGCCTCGATCGAGTTCGTATCTTTGCGTCGCTTTTTAATGCAACACCTGAAAAATCATTGCATGGCTAAACAAGTTCTAGTAGTTGACGACGATCATTTATGTGTAAACCTCATAAGAGACGTTTTCTCGAAACACGGCATTGAAGTTGTTTCCGCTGGTAACGGTGTAAAAGCACTTGAAATATTGGAAGCCAACCCTGTTGATCTGATCATTTCTGACGTTGAGATGCCAGTAATGGATGGACTCGCGTTCCACTCGGAGGTCAAGGAAAGCGACCGATTTAAGAAAATCCCCTTTGCGTTCCTAACAGGGACCACTGATCCGACAGTGCTTAAGGCTATACAAGAACGATCAGACGCTCGACTCCTCTATAAATCAAACCTCGTTACCGATCTTTTGAATCTTGCTACAGGTCTGAAATAGATTATCTAGCATAAGCACTTACCCCAGGGTCTACCATGTTTCGGTGCGCAATCTCTGTACGGGCTTGAGAAACAATAGTTGTTCAAAATTATTCTTGGATCTCTGCTCATCGACGTCTGCTCAATTCAGTAGCAGCATTTTTCTGGTAGCAACAAAATTCGTCGGCTGAGATGACTCGATCGATCGCACCATAAGCTGGTAGAAATACAAACCACTTGACAATTGAGACACCACGCTGCCGGATCCGATGAAAAGACCACTTCATGCAGGCCGGCACTCACCTCATCATTTACCACCTCTCTGATCTTTCGACCATTGATGTCAAACACTGTTAAGAGCACTCTACTTGCCGCCGGGAGCTCGAAACGAATTGCTGTACTGGGATCGAAAGGATTCGGATAGTTTTGCAACAAGCGGGACGAACGCGCTAGCGGCATATCTGTAACACTACTAGTGCTGGTGACTTGTATCAAGAAGTTGTCCGCGAAGTTCCACGCATCTCCAGAAGGATCCGTGCTTAAATCAACACTATTCGCATTGGCGTAAATCGTATCTATAATACCGGCAGACATCGGGGCACGATAAAAAAACGGCCAAGAGACTGTGTCGCTCCCATTACCAAGTTTAGGCTCCGTGTGAGTGAGTTCCAACGTGTCGACGTCATCAGGCCTTAGCAATTGCGCCCCAGAAGAGTCAGCAATTCCAAGCGGACCAAGGAATGCCGCGACGTTGAAGCCGGCTGCAATGATCGAATCTTTGGCAACGTATATGGTGTACAATGCTTCCTGCCCGGAAACAAGTGTATCAGGACCTTCAATCCAGACTCTTACCTCCGGATCTACGCTGTCCCCGTGACAGAAACAATCGGGTGTTTGAAAAATATGATTTGGCTTTTTCGTTACGCCAACAATACCGGTGGTGGAGAACAAACTGAACCCACAAAATGCAGCCAAAATGAATACTGCGCAAACACCAATAAACCTCGGACGCTTCAAGTGTAGGCCAACTCCTTGTCGCAATGACGGATTTCGTTTGATCCTCATTTCAACAAGAGCATTTTTCTGATTTCCACATAGTCACCAGCGCTGAATCGATAGAAATAGATCCCGCTGGAGAACGAGCCATCTTCAACATCCTTTGTGGAAAACCTAACTGTATATCGTCCCGCAGTCCTTAATTCCTCAACCAGCGTCGCCACACTCTGCCCCAGCGTGTTAAATATTCTTAGAGTGACCAGTTCTCCTTTCGGCAAGCCAAAGGAGATCGTCGTTGAAGGATTGAATGGATTCGGGTAGTTTTGAGCCAGAAAATACGTTGCCGGGACTATGTCTCGAGGAACGGAAGTCGGTGAAATACCCTCGCCTGTAAGTGGTACTAGGAGCGGATTCGACACTGCATTACTGGTAAGACGAAGCGTGTCGCTATAACTTTGAACCCCAGTTGGAGCGAACGTTATCGACAGAGTATCTGAGGAGAGCGGCGCTATCGTAAATGACGTTCTAGCCGGAACAAAAGTCGGCGTTCCCGTCGCTACGGTCGAAATAACAAGTGTCGCCGTTCCCGTGTTGCTAATGAGAAGTGTATCACTTTTTGTTAAGCCAGCTCCAACTTCTCCAAAGGTGAGTGAGGCAGGAGTGGAGGAGATAGTTGCGACCGTGATCGCGAAGAAGTTATCGCTACTATCCATCGGGTTTCCGTCCATAGCATCACTGATACGTACGCGAGTCTGCACGTGGGGAGTGTTAGGCACCAGCCACGAGAACGACTCAATTGATGCCGGTATGTTCGCAGATATGGTTTCCCACCGAGACGTGGGTCCAGCCTGGTACTCGATCTTCACACTCGAGATAATATTCGACGTCCATCTGATATCATGTCGCGTGTTTTGCTCCCAAGTCTCACCCCCGTTTGGTGTCACTACTCCAATTGCTTGACCGTTGTTTGTAGGCACGGTATAAGCCACCTCATACTTCCACACTCCTCCACTCTGTTGAGCAAGGAATGTCTCACGATCATAACAGAGGTAGGCGTAATTTGAGCCGCTATTGGAGGTCTCGAGGAACGTTTGCCCACCATCAGTAGAGAGATATGAATCACCACTACCGAAGGAGCCGTACATCACTACATTCGGATCATCTTTGGCAATGTCGGTACCCCATGTCGAACTAGTCGTTGCAATTTGACTCCATAAAGCCCCCGTAGTGCTTGTCTTCATGAGTCCGCCAGAACCCCAGGCCGTTGCGTACGCCTCTGTGTTGCGGAGCCGCGAGATTGAGATAGTTGGAATCTCAGAACCGCTCACGGAATAGATTTCTGACCAGGTAAGACCTCCGTCCTTCGAGCGCCACATCCGACCAGATCCACTCCCTGTAACACCATCACCAATGTACATGATGTCAGTGCTATCAGGAACTATCACGATATCGCACGGACTTCGAAGAGTGGTCTGGGCAAGGGTATCCCATATCGCTCCAAAGTCGGTAGATATGTATACAACGCTGTTCGCTCCACTTCCCCCCGTCCCGTCTGCAGCAAAGATTAACATATCGGGATGATCAGGATCCATTTCCAACGGCATGCCGAAGCTGCTAAAGTTCCTACTTATCGTCGTCGTCCACGTAAGTCCTCGATCAGTGCTTCGGCGAATATGATCACCGCCTCCAGTGAATGCGGCCGCGTACAGGTTACTGTCTTTTGGCGAAATATAGAACGAATGGGTTCTGCCGTCGGAGGTAGAAATCGTCGCCGTCTGCGTCCACGTGTTGCCCCGATCTCCACTCATATATATATTCTTTCCGTAAACAACATAGATTCGATTTTTGTCAAAAGGATTAACTGCAAATGTGTTGCCTCTTGAACTGCTTGCACTAAGTTTTTGTGTCCATGAGTAATTAACAACCGTACCAGTGGGTAGTGACCATGTCTGTCCACCGTCGGTTGTCCTCAGAACTGCATTGTTCTTGTCGCTGCATGCCCAGCCTCGCAATGCATCATAAAAGATAATCGCCGATATGCTCCCATGCATACCATGGATGGCCCACCGATACGTTGCCCCACCATCCTCACTCTGCCGAATGTAGCCACCACCGCCAACGAAGAACGCACTGTCTGCACTTTGTACATACACACCACGTACGTCCGACCGAGAATCTGTCCTGAAGTTCAACCCTTCCCAGCTCGATCCCTCGTCTGTACTCTTATAGCAAAAACCATCTGAACCCCCTACATACACTACCCCTCCACTTGCGCCGACTGAGTAAATATCCTTTGTCCAGCCAGCACCTGCTACACTTCTCCATGTCTCACCTCCATCTACCGTTGCCAGCAGCGTGCCCCCAGCACCACTGACGTACCCTCTCCGGCCATCGATGAATACCACTGAGTACAGCCTCTGTAATGTCGTTGATGTCTGTGCAGTCCAACTCATCCCTCCGTCGGTCGTCCTCACGATCGATCCACCCTCCCCCACGCTCCACCCTGTCATGACGTCAACAAAGCTCATTCCCCGAAGCGTGATGCCATTGTTGATCGTCTCTGACACCCAGTCATTCCCACCATTGGTCGAGCGAAAATAACTTCCGTCCTCGCCCACTATCCACACATTTGTGTTTATGGTGAACACACCGTAGAGATCAAGCGATCCTTGTGCAAAGGTTCCCCAAGTCGCTCCACCATCGAAGGAATTGAACACATTACCACCGTTGCCAACAGCCCACACATCAACACCGTTAGGCGAATGAATACTATGAAAACCAGCCGCAAACGCATGCGAAGATACCCAAACGGCGAACATGAAAAAGAGAATGAATTTCCTCATGCTGTTATTCCTCCGTTTTGCGGGCATAATTGAGTTTGGAGATCCTTGCAATCGTTTCCACCTCGGCCAGGGCAGCCAGAGAGAGATTGTTGACCGTCCCAGCAAAATCCTTGATGATTATTCTTACTGCATCTATGTCAACGGGGGAAATTGAGACAGGCGTACCCTTTTCATCTAGCCTGCCAGTGGAAGCTATCCTGCCTACTTCCATGGAGTTGTAATACAAAACAATTCCACAATCGTTTACAACAATGGTCGTCCCTTTATGTGGCTGATGCTTGATGCCGTATAGGACAAATTGCCTGACTTCTATGGGGATCTCCCAGCTTAATTGCACGAATGCGCCAACACCTTCATTTGCTACCCATGCCACCGTATCACCGCCGCTTTGAGCTTGACGATCGACGACACGTCGTGGCCTGTAGACCTTGCCCTCTTCACTGGTGAAGAACGAACTTGCACTGACAGTAGCCGACGGTGAAACGTTAAACCATTCAGCAAGAGATTTGTTTACAGGGACCGGCAGCATTGAATGTCCTGCATGACATCCCACACATTTCGTACCAGCGCCCATCCGCTCAAAATTCATTCCCATCACATGCGCAAATTTGCCGTCGGAGGTTTCGAGCACATTTCCCTTGCCGTCAACAACTTGCTCAAACAACGGTACGTCTGCAGGTACATCATCTTCATGAACACCGCCCATCAGAGATACCTCTGCCTCTTTAAGGAAGATCGACGGATCAGGATAGTGCGGATTCTGTCGCTGCACATTCATATAGAAACGAATCCGCGCATTCGTGGTAATGCGAGGTGCATCAGGCATCGGTTCATCAACCGCACCGTTCGTATATATGTTCATGCAATCAAATCGAAAAGTGCCATTCTCATAGTGCGTGGCAGGATCCTCAGTTGGCGGAATATTTGCGCGTGGAGCCGAAAACTCTTCCCTAACGATTGGAGGAATAGGCCGAGGCTTCAAGACCTGCACATCGAGTTCGTGAGTTCCGGGCATGTCAATGACCTTCTGCAGATCTGACCCGTCAAGCTTGCAACTGTAAAGTCCGAAGTCCTTTCCATCTGCTGAGTATGAAAAC
>JAPUKJ010000267.1 GCA_027295705.1 Ignavibacteria bacterium
CACAGTCTTCTTCACTCCTGTTCACGGAGGCGACGAACCCAGGCCGTAGCGTCCGACAGGTCGTCGCGATCCTTCCAGATACCCACGAACGGCTCTTCTCGCAGCGTCTCGGCGGCAAAGGCAAAGACGGCTTGCAGGCTATCCGCTGTCAGATTCGGATAGCTCTCCAACACCTGCGTCTGCGTCCAGCCTGCCGCGAAAAGGGCCAGGATGAACTCGACGCTTAGCCGCGTCCCCTTCACGACGGGCTTGCCTTGAAGGATCGCCGGGTCTACGTGGATGTGCTCGTCCCAGTTCATGCACTTCTCAAATAAGGCTCGTCGTCAAATCTGTTCAAAATCTCTCCATCGACTCAAGTAATCTTACAGCATATGCCTCTGCTTGTGCCTTCACCCATCCTTTGTTGATCACAAAGAGCCACACCAAAAGCATTACAAGTGTCGCAATTCCAGCAATAACCACGATCAGAGGAATTTCAAGCCCTTTCCTTAAAAACCTCTCAAACGCTAGAATGCCAATGAGTACTATTCCTAGCAGCGACGTAATTATCCCTACCGGCTTTAAGCCCCACAGATTGCGCCGGAAGCCATAGCTACAATTCTCGTCAAAGACGAGCGGGAATTTTTCTCGATCACGTGTTTTCTCACGAAGTACGGCAACACACGCTTCGTATATCGCATCTGCTTTTTCCAGATCAGCTTCTTCTTCTTCAGGTATCGGGATTCTCAAATCCGAGACAATCTCGGATAGTTTCTTGTGCCAGCGCTTGAGCACAACCTTATTTGTTTTGCCTCGATGACGTAGTAACTGTGTCGTAGGTGCCCCTCCCCACGCCGCCCAAAGCTTGGGTTCTTTATTCTTCCCCGCTCCTCTCCCAACCTGTGCTAGCAACATCGTTATCCCTCCCCACACGAGTAAACCGTATAATACTCCCTCGTCTAGGTTTGCGAGTTCATCACCAAACCAAGCTACTGCAACCAATGCCAATGGCAAGGCTACGAGAGTAACGGGAAATATTCTCGCTCTGCGCGTATAGGCATCGGGGAGGTATCGCAATATTTCCTGGAGCATCGTCATCATTGTACCGTTCTTGCGGGTTTATCCATCTTTCCCAGGTAAAAAGCAAAATTCATTTTGTCTCCCGCTATCAGCATCAAAGGCGGCAACCCATCATTCTCCATAATCTCGGCCAGCCACCCGAAAGCGACCATATCATCTCTGCTCGGCAAACACCCGCATCCGTCCGGGTGTGAGTGCCATTCTCCCACATATTGCAGGTTGTAAGCCGTGATGTCGCTAACGCGGTCGATTTCCTGCTTTAGTCCTTTGCACCCTCGAATATACGCAGTCGGCCATTCCTGGCTATCGGGAGGCGACAAGATCGCATCGACGACGTAGAGGATTTTTCTCTGCATGTCATATGCCCCAATCAGCACTCCTTCTGTCTCATTGGGAAGTCTTGCTGCTCTTGCTGTGTATATCTTCTCAATCAAGAAATGATCTGTGTGGAGAGTCCAGTCTCCAATATCAAAACTCAAAGTGGCTCCAATCGGCACCTCCAAACAATCCACCTGAAGAGTATCCGGATCAGCGTGCCAGATCACAATTCTTGCCTTTTCATCTGCGATGGCGTTTCGCAAAGCCCGGCTCGCAACCCCAGCATGTAGAGCCACCAAGTCTTGCGGAATGGTGCTGCTCACATCACGGCAGGATTGAGCGTACCTTACCCTCCCTTCCTCTCGTTTCAGGTGCTTATGCATGAATGAATGGGTAACCAACCCTCGATAGTACTGCATCTCCAAGTCATCAAGCCCTGTTTCACGCTTTTTGTCCTCAATGAGCATTACCAAATCCGTTGCGCTGGGATTGAGAAACAACGAAATGCGCTGAGCTTCCGAATCAACGTCACGAGTTAGATACCTCGCAACGGGAATAGACGTCGAGATATCTACGATCACATCTGTCTCCGCATATGCTTTCTCCAGTCTTCCCTCCTCCCCTTTTGGATGTAGCACATTTGCCACGATCCATTCTGTCCGCCCCTGGTCTCCGGTCATTTCGTCAGCAATGAAAGCAAGGCTTTCCGCCTTCGATCTCCCTAACCAAAAAGCATTAAGTGCATGGCGAGCGAGGTTGTGGGGCAACAAATAATCTTCATCAACGAGCGTCCATTTTCCGTATCCCATTCGTATGAGATTGATGAACACTTGTGATCCCAAAGCCCCCAAGCCAACCTGGGTTATTTTCGGCTCTAGCTTGTCCTTCAAATTGCTGAGCCTCGCCGCATTCTCACGAGAAAAAGCCTCAACTGTATTAAGTAGAGCAACGCGAATACTTTCTCCGTTTTTCGTGCGATCTTGGTACAAGAGAAAGCCCACCTCTTTGTCCAGAACTTCCCATAATCCAATCCCAACCCCGATCTCAACAACTGGATTAACCGTCAGAAATGCACGAATTTCATGCGTCTCCTCCTCTCCTCCTTCATGCCGCGTCTTCGGCAGTATCACGACCAAAACGAGCTTTGAACCTAAGATTCTCTTCTCATCGCTCCATCCTCTCAATCGTTCTCTCAGTACTTCAAGCAAATCAACCTGACCAGCACCAAGAAACTCATGCAATTGAGACAAATTCTGTGGCTGCCATCGAATAATGCCATGTGGCTGTGGTTTACACCTGATGAGTGTGGCGACAAAATGATGGTCTGGATCGAGTTCCTCATCATCCTTCAGACTCCTTGCAACAAGGGTCAGCCTTTCCCCCTCTGCCGTTGGCACTCTCGTGATGTCGAGTAGCTGGACTTCATCTCCGGTGGTCAAATCAGGCGGCACAATGAGTGTTCCTTCGGTGCCAATGAGTAACAGCTCTAGGGGCTGATCGTCTCCGTGTAATTCCCCCTTTGCTGTTAAGGCAAGCCATCTTCGGATGCGCTCTAAGAAGTCCGTAGCTGTCCAGTGAAGTTTTATCTCCTCATACGGTTCTTCATATAAGCACAGGCTTCGTGGAAACTCTGCCAGACGCAAATTGAGATGCGGTACTAGAGGGAAATCTTTTCGAAGTGCCCATACCTCGGGCATGATGTTATTCGAAGCCCAAAAAACAACCGCTATCCGCTCAGTGAACCGTATATCGTGAACAACTTTCTGCCCTCGTTCTACCTCCGTATCAAAAACGATAGTTTCATCTTCGCTCTCTATTCGGAAACATTCTACTAACTGTGTGTACGGGGAGGATTCACTGGAAATCGTGATGGCTGTATCTCGCGCTTTAGGAAGTGCCAGATCCTCCTTCTCTACCCTTTGTCCGCTTATGGGCAAGTAATCAGCCATTCTAATTACCCGACTCTCGGAGAAGGCCGACTCGAAATGACACTTGCGGCTCCAATCCTTGTCTTCTTAACAGTTGCTCCGGAGCAATCAAGCGTGATTACTAGCAGTTCAGGGGCAGTCTTGCTAGGATGCTCCATCGTGACAACAAACTCGCCCTCGTGCTCGCTTTCAACGTCCCGGTAGTAATTCTTTGCCTGACGATGGGGCGGCTGAGTAGTATCCTTAGAAGGTATAGACCAGCTCGTCGAAACCAGCTTACAATGCTTATTCCCCTTTTTCATAAACAGCCAGTCAACCTCTGGCACTGGCGTTGTCTTGGTTTTGCCTTTTTCGCTGCTAAGGGCTGTGTAACTGCAATGATGCGATATGTTAAACACATCCCATTCTAAACGCAGCTCCCGTCCGTAGTACTTCGTTATGTTGACTATTTCAGACCAAATCTCATGCTTGCTATCCGCCCCCAAGATGAGCTTCGACTCACAGCCGTTGTACAAAAATGTTGCTTGGACAACGATGGCCGCATCATTCCGATCTATTTCCTGATCATCAATAGTTTCGGAAAAAGGCGCATGTACAAAGAACTCGACCCCATCCTTATCCTTCTTGAAAGTAGGCACTGTTTTCCCAGCACTCGTAATAAGGTGTTGCCGTTCCTCTAGAGAAAGACCTTCACCTTCTAACCAATCTTTCAGCGCTTCGGGCTTGGAAAAAACCCTTATTCGCTCGCCATTCTTTAACCGATACCGTGCCTCCGACCTTAATATTCTTGCTTCGCCTGAAAGACCAGTTTCCAATATCACAGCGGCAGGAACCCAAAGATCGTTGATCTTAATACGGTCGTCATCCTGATACTTCTCCGCATGCTCTAAGTAAAAGAACTCCGAGAAGCCATGAATATGATCATCATCAGCATGCGTAAAGGTCACGACGTCGTAGTAATCCCTCTTAGCAGCTTCAAGGTCATCCCGTAGCAACTTAGGCAAGTCACAACGCTTATCTTCATCATCATCCGGATCACGCTTGTTAGCATAATCCCAAAGGATCTTCTTCTTATTGTGAAGATCTACGAGACAGCAGTCTGCATTCCCTAAAGGATAAAAGGTTAGTTTGTGCATCGTCATTCCTCCTTTTTTTATTCAAAGACCTTACCGAAACCCCGCCCTTCCTCAAGGCATCACTTGAAAATAAGAGTCCGGGGTGTCACCCCTCCGTCATAGCTACTGTGATTGAATGAGAACGCCCGACCTCATCGCTGAGACCGGGCGCCTGGGGTGCTTTCAAGAACGTCCGGCCTGCGATCATCCGCAGCCGTTGATACTGTCTTAGCCTGGTAGCAAGCCTACTTGGCTACTTCGATTCGGAAAGTTGCTCTCTTCTTTTGCCCTACACTCCGACGAAACGTCTCGTGCTGTTCTTTGTCCTTTTGCAGCGTGCTGGGCG
>JAPUKJ010000268.1 GCA_027295705.1 Ignavibacteria bacterium
AATACATAAGAGCTCTTTTTGCTTCAGTTACAATTCTTTCGCGTATCACTTCGACGGTGGATTTCCCGACAAATAGTTTAAGAACATCAGACAGTTTTCTATTAGAAATATTTAGTCGTTCAGAATAGCTTGATACATCATGATAAGATTTGAAATATTTTTCTAACTCAAAGTTAAATCTTTGAAATATCAGATAGGTCGGGTTGTTCGTGTTGTATTGGCTGGTAAATTGTTTTTTTTCAATTGATCGAGCTTGAGGATCAAAGCTTCTAGCAAATGTTGTATAATACCAAATTTCCCTAATTCATCATCTTTTTTATATTCATTTAGAAGCTGACGAACTAACGTTTCGAAAGAAGGCTTTTCCGTTTCATTCACCTGAAGTACCGAATTGACGGTGAGGTTATTGAAAAGGCTGTACTTGCAAGTTGAATGATAAGTAGCAGAGTCCAGAAAGCTGTCGGAAAACCGTATGGCACATCCTAGTGTACCGAATTTTGGATTAAACGCGTGCATCTGGTCTTTCGTGACCAACATAAAAGTGTTCGGTTCAATCTCATAAAGTTGGTCGTCGATCAAATGTGTACCGCGGCCCGCATTAATCCAGATTATCGCTTGATAGTTGTTCCTGTGCGGCTTAAAGGGTTTTGCGGGAAAGGTTTTTATGAGCGTATCATCGATACGATAAATGTTGATTTCATGGCGCTGGCTATTTTGCTCTGAATAAAGAGGCTGTTGCTTTTCGCTCATGTGTTTTCCAGAAATTCCATCTTTTGGGCAACCATTTTTTTAAGGATCTAACCCGTTGCAGCGAACGTCGCCTTGTTAGTTTTGATCGACTCCGGTCCAGAGCGAGTATTCTGTGCCACCTTTCATTTCAAGTGATGTGGATATATATCCATTTGTTGGATTTCGGACATATTCTGCATACGGACTGGTTTCCTCCTTCGTAGTGGGCACATTATCTGCGATTACTAGAGCACCCTCACACAAGTGTGGTTGCAGTAGCTTAAGTACATTAGGATATAAGGTTGGACCGCCATCAAGATAAAGCAAATCGATTGGTCTTTCTGGGTCTGTTAATGTTTCAAGTGCATCACCGATGCGTATGTCAACATAGTCACCCAAGCCCGTGCTGTGAATGTGTTTCTTTGGTTTTGCCGCTTTGCTTTCGATTAACTCAGCGCTAACAAGTTTCCCGCCATGGTTGTCATGTAATGCCGCAGCAATGTAAATGGTAGAAATACCAAATGATGTACCAAATTCGACGACGTATTGTGCTTTTGTGGCACGCACAGTTTGATAAAGGAAGCGACCTTGTTCACGACTAGCTGATAAATAAAAGTCACTCATTCGTTCGGCCCAGTCTGATGTCCATTCTTCCGGTGTCGTTTGTTCGCTTCGTATCTCGTTAACAGCAGCGAGAACTGATGGCATCTGTTCGTCAGCCTCTTGATGGAGCTGGTTAAGCAGGTTTGCAACTTTGGGAGTCATTAGTGTATTCATTGCTTTACTCCTATTTGCAAGTGTTCTTGTGTTTAAATGCTAAAAGCCGATTCGTAATGCTTGTTAAAGCTAACGGTTGAGCTAAGTAGCGCCACCATTCTTTCCGGCGTCAACTTCAGCGATTTGTTATATGGCACGACTACCACCTCCTCTCTTCTTTGCTGGTTTTGGCAACGTAAGTGCATACTCAATTGTTACTTTAACCCAGCTACGCAGCACTTTCATATCATGCAGCATAACTTTTGGTAACACCACATAATCTTTTTTAATTGGCCCCTTGGAAAAATAGCGGAGGTTTTTTGTACCTTTCTCTTTCAATAATACATCTCTTGATGTCTCAGGTAACTTTATTGCGAAACCAACAGGGGTCAAGGAAATACAAATTCTTCCATCGGCATAAACTGCCGCACCACTAAAGAAATACCTACACTCCAAATTTACGTCCTTAAATCTGCGAGCAGTTGCCTGTTTCATTATTTCAGATAATTTATCCAGGTATTCCTTAGCCATACCTCATACCTTCCGTGACATATAACATAGTTATTATGTTGCACCTGTCGCGTTGCAACGCGACACCTGCCACATATCATACGCCTCAGACCGACAGGCAGATTTCCCTAATATACTTAGGGATAACCGTCATATCGCTTTGGAAATATACAGCAATTCATGAACACTGTAGTGGTTGAGGTGTACTGTCCCTCAAGGAATCGGGCTAGAAGTGCAAATTCAGGAGCTCAGCAGACGCTCGGTTAGATGTGGGGCAGTAAACCGCAAATTGTGAGTTTGCAGTCGCAGGTATTGTAAGCAGGTTTTCCTCGATAGTCAAGAAAAATGTTTTGAAGAAAGCGGCGGGATTGAAGCCGGCTGATTTGTTGCAGATCAACCTAACATATCAATATGCGGCCCTCCTCCGCATAGCATGCGGGGGCCTTACATCCAATCAAAGGTTTAGCGCCACTTCACCACTCGAGCGATGAACAATTGCTCAATAACAACTTATCATGTGAAGCTCTTCACTGCGTCCTTGCGCGTGTCATGAACATCAAACACCAGCGTGAGCCTCGTAATCACAAAGATGTTATTGATGTTCTTGTTGATGCCGCACAGCTTGATCTGCCAATTTCGGCGGGCGTAGGTGGTGTGTGAAGCAACGAGGACTCCAATCGCTGTGCTGTTCAAGTATGTCACCTTGCTCATGTCGATGATGAGTTTCGGATACTCTCGATCGACGAAGCCTGACACTGCCCGGCGTAACTCAACTGTTTCATCTCCACCTGTAAGTGACCCCTTCACCTCAATCAAGCCTATCCCTTCAGATAATGTAGAGGTTTTTACCGCCATACTTTCTCCTTCTTGTTCAAGATTTGGCTGTAAAACAAACGAGATATTTCAGGACTCCCATGCCATTTCGGGCGCCACGATCATTTTCGTTTGATCCCCAGTCTCTTCATTCTCGATTCTAGCGTCGTCGGTTTCATCCCCAGAACCTTTGCCGCTCCTTTTTCTCCACTCACCCTCCAGTCGCTCAACTCCAAGACCGAAACGATATGCTGGCGCTCATTATCTTCGAGAGTTGCAATTCGCGAGCTGCTGCCCGGAGAAGCGGCTTTCGGAAGCCAGTCACCCAGTTCAAGTCGATTCCCTTTACTAACAATCACTCCTCTTTCGATCAGATTCTCCAATTCTCGCACATTACCCGGCCAGTGGTATGCCTGCAATGACTCTATCACACTCTGCGGAACATTGTCAATACACTTGCCGGTCTTTGTGCAAGACTTGTTGAGAAAGTGCTTCACGAGAAGGGGAACGTCATCCTTGCGCTCTCGGAGAGGAGGACTCGTGATCGGAAATACATTCAGTCGATAATATAGATCCTCCCGAAAATTTCCACCAGCAACTTCCTTTTCCAGATCTCGGTTCGTGGCTGCAATAACTCGAACATCAACCTTAGTTGTACGTGGATTTCCCAGCCGTTCGAATTCACCCTCTTGCAACACACGTAGAAGTTTCGACTGCAAATCTAACGGCAGGTCTCCAATTTCGTCTAGAAAAATCGTTCCACCATCGGCTAATTCAAAGCGTCCCAGCTTTCGTGAAAGTGCTCCGGTGAATGCTCCTCTTTCGTGCCCGAACAATTCACTTTCGATGAGAGTTGCCGGTATCGCAGCACAATTGACTTTGACCAATGGTCTATCACGACGACCGCTTATGCTGTGCACAGCGCGAGCAAGAAGTTCCTTGCCTGTGCCTGTCTCTCCCAGAATCAATACCGTCGCATCAGTTGAAGCAACCTGTTCGACTTGCCTCAGGACATTTTTTATTCCTCGGCTGCGACTGATAATATCTTCGAAGTTATGTTCAACCTTGATCTCTTCTTGCAAGTAGGTATTTTCCGCTTGCAATCGGTTCTTGAGTCGCTCTACTTCTGATAGAGCCTCTTGCAATGAGACATTCGTTTTCGAAACCTCCACGGTACGTTCCGCCACTCGTTTCTCTAACATCTCGTTCGCCTCCTGTAGAGCCCGCTGTGCCTTCTTGCGCTGAGTAATATCCCTCACCATTGCGATCATACATGTCTTCCCCTCAAGCTCGATAATGGAAGCCGATATCTCAGCTGGGAGACAATCGCCTGCCTTGGTGAGGCAGGAAAGCTCATCTGTCCACCCTTTTTCGTTTTTCAAGACAGATTGAGCAAAAGCCATGAACTTCGGCATCTCCTTCGGATGGATGGCAGAAACCGGTGTGTCCAGCAATTCACTCTGGGAAAAACCTAGCATCTTGCAGGCCGTGGGATTCACATCCAGAATCTTGTCTTGTGACGGATCAAGTATCAGTATAGCGTCATTGGAATGATCGAAAATCCTGCGAAAGCGGTCCTCACTCTTTTTGAGTGCTTCTTCTGTCCGTTCAATTAATTGGCCTGATAAGTGGGACATCTTTTCGGGTTCCTCGCTTGGGTTGCTCATATGAGAAGTTCAGTCGGTGTGACTCTTACGGTTTTGCTGCTTGCGGGATGCGTCGTAACAATACTACAACCTAGATAAGAGAATTTCAAGGGCAACGCCCCGCCACCTGGTTCTTGGTCCAGGGACTCTCATCGGTGTTCTATCCACAGCCCATTTTAGCGTGTTATTACTGTTTGCACACTCTACAGCTAAGGGCTGACCAATCATCGTCTACCGATATCATTGCAACTCCTCTCAAGCCGAGCGTTGAAGCGTAGGCACCGATGCTGTCACGATTGATATCTGTTTTCACCTTTGAGGTGCCTTTGTGATATGTAATCCAAAGGAAACCATCTGGCTTCAGTCGATTTTTTAGCTTGCCCAGGTGGAATTTAAGCTCCGATCTCGAATTGACAAACACTTGAATGATATCGGCTGGTTCCCTTGATCCATGCAATACCTTGACTCCTCGCGGCAACTGGCCAAGCAATGATTTGTAGTTTCTGGGTGGGTTCACAAACAAAACGCTACGGCCTTCTTTGATCATGAGTTTCTGTGCAACTGTTTTGTCTGACATGATATCACCTCGAGTCTTCAGTGAGTCGTACGAGCAGCACAAAAAACATGTAATGAATCACCAAGAAAGCCGGAACTATGATGGCAGGAAACAAAGTACATGGCTCCCGCCCGCTGGGGCGTGACGGAAAACCCTTGAACTAAGGCATTCAGCAGGTCTAGTTACCCACCATGTTGAAAATCTAGGCAACCGTGAATATAACGTAATCACTACACAGGAGCAATGAACGACCTTGGGCTCAAATATGCTGAGAAAGCAAGGGGTTTTACGTTAGGTTCAAACGGCTTGTCCTATAGACATGTATCCTATTTCCAATTATTCCGTATATTCAGCAAGAACAATCAAGAGCTTCAAGGAAGGAGGATAGGAAAGTGGAGAGCGTCATGGATCCCGCGTTGCGAGATCAGTTACTCGACCGGCGGGGACGGCTTCAGACTGCAATTTCGCAATCCGTTCAAACCGAGAGCCTTCACCACCTGCCGAGAGAAGTGGATCTGGCACTCGAGAAATCGGACAACGGGACATATGGTTTGTGCGAAACCTGCCACGATTCAATTGAGCGGGACCGGCTAATGGTCGACCCACTCATAAGGAATTGCATCGATCACCTTTCTGCCACTGAGCAACGCGCGCTCGAACGCGATCTTGATCTTGCGTACGAGGTGCAGAACAATCTCCTTCCAAAGAAACAACTGAGCGTTCAAGGTTGGAGTACAGCATACCACTACGAGGCCGCCGGGCCTGTGAGTGGAGACTATTGCGATCTTTTGATCCCACAAAATGGAGATGGCTCTTTGTACTTTTTCCTGGGTGACGTATCCGGAAAAGGAGTGGCCGCGTCAATCCTCATGGCACATTTGCACGCAATTTTTCGCAGTCTGATTAGCGCGAATCTGCCAATCAATCAGCTGGTCGCACAGGCAAACCGACTTTTCTGCGAGGGAACCATGTCCACACACTTTGCCACGCTCGTTTGTGGCAGAGCAACACGATCCGGTGAAGTGGAGATCTCTAATGCAGGCCATTGCCTACCCTTCCTGATAAGAGACAACAAGGTTAAAACCTTGCCATCCACCGGTATCCCACTCGGGATGTTCTGTGCCGGAGAATACCCATCGGAGAGAGTAACAATGGAGCCTGGAGACAGCCTGTTCCTGTACAGTGACGGTCTTACCGAGGCGCAAGACAGGTCAGAAACGCAGTACGGTGAAGAGCGCGCAGCCGTACTTCTAACCAAGAACAATCACTTGTCACCCCAGGAGTTGATCCGCGCGTCGGTCGAGGACGTGAAACAATTCCTATCAGGAGCTCGCAAGGCAGACGATCTAACGATGATGGTGGTGAGAAGAGTTGGGTAGTGTTGTTGTGGTTAGTAACTCATCCCCCAGCCCCTTCTCTTACAAGAGAAGGGGAGTTTCGATGTTCTTCAGT
>JAPUKJ010000269.1 GCA_027295705.1 Ignavibacteria bacterium
ACGGTTACTCCACGCTCTATGCCCATCTTTCGAAAGTACTTGTCCGCCCCGGGCGGAGGGTTACGCGAGGACAGCTCATAGCCAAGAGTGGTCGTTCGGGGTTGGTGAGCGGTCCCCATTTGCATTACGAGATACGATACAGGGGGAGGAAACAGAATCCAGTTGATTACTTCTTTGATGATGTTGATGCGGCTCGCTATCGTATCCATGTGGCTAGTGCAAACTAAGTAGCGTGTAGCAGCAGGAAGAGAGGACTGACTGTTCATGTTGCGTTTTGTCTGCAAATTCGAGAATTGAGATCCCGCAACTACAATTGGTTAAGATTGGATGAGGTAGACGGTGATTTGGACAATGGAATTTGCTTCATACCTGGATGATGCTCCATGGCCTGCCACCAAAGATGAATTGATTGATTACGCGATCAGGACGGGGGCTCCGGTAGAAGTTGTCGAAAATTTGCAAGAGCTCGAGGATAGTGATGAGCCATACGAGAGCATGGATGAACTCTGGCCGGATTACCCCACTGATGAAGATTTCTTCTTCGAGGATGACAGTGAGTACTAGGGTGTTCGCAGTTCGTTGATTATCTGCTGCAAAATTGGTACACTGTTGACCCAGCCAATAACGCTGGGTTTTTTGTTAATATTCAGCACCATAACACGAATTTCCTCTAAGTGTGTTGTACAGATCGAGTTGTAGCCGGGCCGTGCATTTGTCGTCAATTTGAGTGCAGGGGATTGTGGTGCATGTTGGTTTTTCTGTTCGTACTTGCTAATACCCCCACGTTGGCGCAGCAACGGGAAGAAGAAAGGCGGTACGAGGTCAATTCGATTGAGTTTGAGGGGAATGATGTTCTGGGTATTAGCGAGCTGCTTGCACAACTGGCAACCAAGGAAACGCCAGGTTTTCTCAACAAATTTCTTTACGACATCTGGGATCGACTTGGGAGAAAAGACGAGTATTTTGATGGTGCAGCATTTGATGAAGATGTAGAGCGATTGCACCGACACTATATCGACAAGGGATTTTCTGATGTTCAGATTGATACCGTGCTGAGGTTTTCAGAGGAGGATAAATGTGTCAACATAACGTTCCTGATCCAAGAAGGGTATAGGGCAATCATCGATAGTGTCATTTACAAGGGTTTCCTTCACATAGCTGGAACCGTCTGGGCTGGAATAAAGGATGATCCGAAAATCGAAAAGGGAGATCCTTTTGACCGTGTGCTCGTTGAGGAGGAGGCTACGCGCGTACGGGAGATTTTGCGTAACGAAGGCTACCCCAAGGCTGAGTTTGTGAGGGACAGTTCCTTCGCCAAACGTGTTTTGAGCACTGGAAACTATAGCATTGTGCTAGCTTTTGACTCCAGCAAACGGTATTGGTTTGGCAGGATTGAAATTGCACAAGAGCCAGATTCATTACGTCGCGAAGAAATCACCGATGGTATTGTCATAAATCAATTGGACTATGAGCCTGGCCAGATCTACAGCGAATCAAGCCGAAAGGAAAGCGAACGGAATCTCAACCGCGTAGGGATTTTCGATCAGGCACGTATTCTGGTCACAGTTCCTGCAAGTGAGGATACTTCTCGTTTTGTAACTACGCATGTTTTCGTGCGGCCGAGAGACAAACATGAATTTGCGCCAGAGATCCTTGTGAGCGATGAGAACGGCACTTTCAATCTTGGTACTGGTATCGGCTATGCCAACAGGAATTTCTTCGGAGGTGCTCGCACTTTTTCGACTCGATTGCGTTTTCGGACACAGACAATCGGAGAGTTTCCAGATTATTTCGAAACAAACAGTGATGCTGTGTCTAATGTTGATCTCACATTCGAACTACTTCAGCCGTACATCTTTACGAACACTATCAAAGGTAGTTGGTCGTTTTCTGTCATCCTCGATAAACAAAAGCTGTATCGTCAGGAAATCATCCGGAACAAGTTTGGCTTCACTAGTCGCTTTACCGATCATACAACCGGTTTCCTTGACTGGACGCTTCAGAGTGTTCGATTAAGGAGAAACGCCAGCTTCCGGGAGGAACAGGCTACTCAGGAACAAATCAGTGAATTGCGTGCACAGGAGAATGAAGTTCAATTTAACTCAATCATTTCCTTTACGATCCAAAGGGACAGATCGAACGATATCTTCTCTCCTTCGGCTGGGTTCGTACATTCCGCTACATTCGAGGAATCTGGATTGCTTCCGTTGTTATTGAAAAAGGCACAGCCGGATTTGCCGTTTACTCAATTCTATCGGGTTAGCCTCCTGGGCCGATGGTATTTTGATTTGACGGGCGACCGTTTTTCCGTTTTTGCTTTTAAGCTCAAAGGAGGTCTTGAAGAAAAGTATGGGGAGAGCCGGTCTGACACGACACGCGCTATTCCGCAGACACACAGGTTCTATGCTGGTGGCGGCGGGAGTGTGCGTGGGTGGGGTTCACGCGATCTCAGTGCCACGGGTGTCCCGGAGTTCGGCGGCGACCTTGCATTTGAAGGAAGCGTTGAACTTCGGACGAACGTGCTGAAGTCTCTGCAAGATGATCTCCTAGACAAGATCTGGATCGTTACATTCCTGGACTTCGGAAATGTCTGGGGGAAAGCGAAGGCTTTTCAGGTTCAGGACATCGCAGTTGCCGCCGGGATCGGGCTCCGATATGATACGTTCTTTGGTCCGTTTCGAATTGATTTCGGTTTTCGGGTGTATGATCCGGGCGAAAGAGATCCTGGAAAAAGATGGATCACTCAACGAAAGTTCTTCGGTGAGACTATAAAGGGAGGTAGTGTGCACGTCGGCATTGGGCACGCATTCTAGCAAATGAAAAACTTTGTCTGGCCCGCGGTCTTAGGGCAACGGCGCGTCAAGCATGCCCTTCTCAGCGCCTTGAGAAACAACCGTCTTCCTCACGCATACCTTTTCTACGGAAATGAAGGGGTCGGAAAGGACGCGATGGCACTGGAGCTTGCACGCGTCCTTCATTGCGAGAAAGATAGCTACGAGGCATGCGGTGTCTGCGGTTCATGCGTGAAAATCGGTTCCCTTCAGCATCCGGACGTGAAACTTGTATTTGCTCTTCCAGTAGGAAGGGGGGAAAAAAGTGATGATCCACCGCTTGCAAAACTTTCAGAGAACGAGATCAAAATCATACGGGAACAGCTAAAGTTAAAGGGGATGAATCCTTATCATCGGATATCGATTCCAAGAGCGACTATCATTAAGATCAACAGCATACGAGAGGTGCGTAGGGAATCTTCCCTGAGCACCTTCGACGCACGACGGCGGGTCATCATCATTTCAAACGCTGACCAGATGGGCGAGGAAGCCTCCAATACGATTCTTAAGACATTGGAGGAACCATCAGGCAGGACGATGCTCATTCTAACCAGCGCGCAACGCGAGGTATTGCTTCCCACTATCGTTTCACGCTGCCAGAATGTCCGTTTCGATCCGTTGTCAGAGGAGGAGATCCGCGTCGCGCTTGTGGAGAGAAACGGCGTCGGTAAGGATCGCGCGGCGCTGGTCGCAAGACTTGGGAACGGCAGTTATGTCCGAGCACTGGAGCTTTTGGATGATGATCTTGCAAGGCAAAGGCAGGATGTAATATTGTTCATCAAGCACGCGCTCGGATCAAATGTTGTAACTCTAACAGAGGAGATCGACAAACTTTCAGCAGTGAGATATCGTGACAGCGTGGTTCGATTTCTTACCTTGATGCTGATGTGGTTTCGCGATGTGCTGGTTTTGATGCAGGGAGGAGAGGTAATAAACCTCGATCAGGAAGACGATCTCAGGCGCTTTGTAGCAAAATTCCCCGATTCAAACATTATTCAGACGATGGCTGACATCGAAAACGCTATTTCCCTTGTAAACAGAAATGTCTACATTATGCTCGTCTTGCTACAGCTATCTGTTCAATTGAAAGCGAACATTCTTACCGGACATCAGACTCGCGAAGCCAGAGAGGTCACGAGTTAACAGAAAGCATGACTAGATCTCAACGTATCCTGGTTACGGCAGCATTGCCGTACGCGAATGGTGCGATTCACCTTGGCCATCTCGCGGGTGCGTACTTGCCTGCAGACATTTACGTACGCTATCAGAGGTTGAAGAAGAGGGAAATCCTCTTTGTGTGCGGATCAGATGAGCATGGCGTTCCCATCACGATTAGTGCTGAGAAAGAGAACGTCCCCCCTCAGGCGATCGTCGATAGGTATCACTCCCTGAACAAAACGGCGTTCGAGAAATTCGGGATGAGCTTTGATGTCTACTCGCGCACCTCTCTCCCCCTGCACCATGAGACAGCGCTAGAATTTTTTCTGGATTTTCATAAGCGCGGGATACTTAAAGAGAAAAGGGAGAAGCAATTTTACGACGCCAAGGCCAAGAAATTCCTTCCGGACCGATATGTGGAAGGCGTGTGCCCTGTTTGCTCAAACCAAGAGGCGCGAGGTGACCAGTGTGAGAATTGCGGTACCTACCTCGAACCCACGGATTTGATAAACCCAAAGAGCAAGATTAGTGGTGAAACACCAGTTGTCAGGGAGACCTCGCACTTATATTTCCCGCTTGGCGACTACCAGAAACGACTTGAGGAATACGTTCGACAGAGGGATGCACGTGATGGCTGGAAACAGAACGTGCTGAACTACTGCAGAAGCTGGTTCAACGATGGCCTTCGGGATCGGGCGGTTACACGCGACCTCGACTGGGGTGTGAAGATTCCTCTACCTGGGTATGAAAATAAGGTTATCTACGTCTGGTTTGATGCTGTTCTCGGGTATGTGTCAGCGACAAAGGAATGGTCACAGCAAACCGGAAAGCCGGATAAGTGGAAACACTTCTGGCTCGATGAGAAGACGAAGTACGTTGCCTTCATTGGTAAGGACAACGTGGTGTTTCATTGTATTGTCTTTCCTGCAATGCTCATGGCGTGGAATGATGGCAACACGAACCAGTATGTTCTCCCCGAAAACGTACCGGCAAATGAGTTCCTCAATTTCGAAGGGCAAAAATTTTCCAAAAGCAGGGAATGGGGAATCGACGCTGCTGATTTCCTCTCGCGGTATCCCGCTGATTCACTCCGTTACTATCTCTCGGTCGCGTTGCCGGAATACCGCGACTCGGATTTCTATTGGAAAGCTTTCCAGGCCAAATATAACAATGAGTTGGCAGATATACTTGGCAATTTCGTGAACCGAACGCTAGCCTTTACGGAGCGGACCTTTGGCAACGTAGTGCCCGGTTGTGCAGCGCTCACTGATCTCGATAAGTCCATCCTCGAAACGCTGAAAAAAACGCCGCTTCTTGCGGGCGATCATTTTGAGCACTACCGATTCCGGGAGGGATTACTTGAGATCATGAACCTTGCTCGGGCCGCGAACAAGTACTTCAACGATAGTGAGCCATGGAAGACTGCAAAATCTGACAAAGAGCGGTGCGGCACGACGATTAATATCAGCCTTCAGCTTGCCCGTGCCCTTGCGATTCTAATGAGTCCGATCGTGCCGTTTTCATGTGAGAAGATCTGGAAGATGTTAAATTTGCAGGGTAAGGCCGGTCTGCAATCCTGGGACTCTGCAAAAGAATTACTTATTCCCGATGGACACACGGTCGGCCAAGCGGAAATATTAATCACCAAAATTGAGGACAATGTTATTGAATCCGAGTTGAGAAAACTTGCGGTAAGTCAAACGCGTGAGGTGAACCATATCGAAGAATCCTCGCCAGCCAACAAGAATCTCAGGCGCCAGGTGGATGTGCCTAGCTATGATAGTACACGAAAGGAAGCCAGACAAATGATAACAATCGATGACTTCAAGAAGGTTGATTTGAGGGTTGCAAAGGTAGTAGAGTGTGAGAACGTGCCGAAGACTGAGAAGCTCCTCAAGCTTCAGGTGGAGATTGGTTCAGAGAGGAGGCAGATTGTCGCTGGCATTGCTCAGCATTACAAGCCCGATGAGCTCGTAGGCAAGTCTGTCGTTGTTGTGTTCAACCTCCGGCCTGCGAAATTGATGGGCCACGAATCGCAGGGTATGTTGCTGGCGGCTTCCGATAGCGATGACAAACTTGTGTATGTTACGACTTCAAGCGAGATTGCAAGCGGAAGTGCAGTGAAGTAGAAAGACCATCCCATCTTCGTCTCGTCTTAACTTACGATCCGGCGTTATTTTTTCCCCTTCCATACTTTTTTTGCAACCGATCAGTCCCTTCTACCCATGTGAAAAGCAGGTTGGAAACTAATATTCTTTTTTGTTTTGGTAGTTTCTCTCGCGGGTTGTGATAAGGGACTCCAATCCACAAGCGGAACCTCCGCTCTCCCACAAAACGGTGTTTTCGCTGGCCTCATAACTTTTCGGAAGTGGCAGGTGGCTGATTCGCTCTACGACACTAGGTTAGTTGCCTTCAGGGTTTTTCCACCTGGCGATATTGTCAATGAAGTGCTGTTGGGAGGGCAGTCATTCATCCTCCAATAGGAGGGGGTCAACTAACTACTCGAAACACTGACTCTCTCCGGTATGCCGTTGAAGTGCCGGCTACGACCTATCCGTACGTGGTAATAGCTCAGCAGTTCGGCCCAGACTTGATGATGGACTGGCGAGCAGTCGGACAGTACGACCTGGATACGATTCTAGCCGAGCCCTCTCCCGTGGTAGTGACGGCCGGTGATACTTTGGACGGCATCGACATTCTTGTGGACTTCGCCAATCTCCCCCCCCTCCACCTTTAAGATGAGACGTATTGGCATTCTAATCGTGTTTGCATCGCTCGGTGCCAACTTCACTGAAATCGGTTTTCCGCTCTCGGCAACTTTCAGCATCAACAATATTTTGCAGTACAACTACGTCGAACTCATCGGCAACATTGCGCCTCCTCGTAACATGGTGCTCACACTTGAGACGACGCTGTAACGACGGGCCAAACCTTCACTTTGCAATTCATTGCCTTCTTCTGTAATTTGATCTGTGCCTTTTCTCCTCAGTTAATCTCAAGGTCCATGTTTATTGATTCCCACGCTCATCTTACTTCAAAACAGTTCGATGACGATCGAGACGAAGCAGTACAACGTGCTCTGGATGCAGGCGTTGAGTATATCATCAATCCCGGAACGGATGTGGAAGACAGCAAGCGCGCACTCTCGGAAAAGCATACAAACGTGTATGCCTGCGTTGGTTTCCACCCTCACGATGCAAAGAAGGCGGATGACCGCTCACTGCAAGAAATAGAGGAACTGAGTAATCACCACAAGGTTGTTGCGATTGGGGAGATCGGGCTCGACTTTCACTATGACTTCTCGCCCCGGGATATGCAGGAAGCGGTCTTCAAAGCCCAGATACAGATAGCTCAGCGTCGTAATCTACCCATAGTGATACACACACGAGAATCAATTCAGGAGACGGTCGCATTGGTTGAGGAGGCCATCGCACAACAGCCGCTTTGGCGTAATCAGTTTGTGACGCAACACAGTCGCTATCCTGCGCCGAAGGGAGTGTTCCACTGTTTTTCGGGTGATGCAGCACTTGCATGGAAGGTTGTTAACATGGGTTTTTATGTCTCTTTACCCGGTGTGGTAACGTTCAAGAATGCCGGTCTTGCAGCCGAGGTAGCAAGTAATGTTTCGGTTGAGCACCTCCTACTGGAGACAGACAGTCCCTACCTTGCGCCAGCACCTCATCGAGGCAAAAGGAACGAGCCAGCAAACATTCCGCTGATAGCATCAAAGATCGCTGAGCTGCAGAATCTTACCGTGGAAGATACTGCTCGAGCGACTAACTACAGCGCGTTTAAGCTATTCGGTATTGGTGAAGTTGGTTCTCCATAGATCGTGTACAAGCTAAGAAACTCTCTCTACATCAACCTCACCATCCGTTGCAACGCGGATTGTGTTTTCTGCGATAGGAAGGGCGAAGCAATCATAAAGGGGCATAATCTCCGCATCACGAAGGAGCCCACTGTGCAAGAAGTGATTAACGAGATTGGCGATCCAACCAAGTATGACGATATCGTGTTTTGCGGCTATGGCGGGCCGACGATTCGTCTTGATGCCGTCAAGGAAGTGTCGAAGTGGGTAAAGCAGCACAGAGGCAAAACTCGACTCAATACCGACGGCCACGGCAATATCATTAACAAGCGAAACATCATTCCGGAGCTTGTCGGATTAATCGACGCAGTCTCGATCAGCCTCAACACGACGGATCCTGAACATTACGGAGAATTGATGCGCATTGACGGGAAGAAGCACTTCAATGCAATGATTGAATTTGCGAAGGAGTCCGTCAAGACTTTTCACGACGTTACAATGACTATTGTGAACTTAGACGGAGTTGACAGAGGAAAAGCGCGTAGACTGGTTGAGGATGAAATCGGGGCAACGTTTCGCGCACGGCCGTATTTTTGATGAAGATCTCTAATGCGCTCTTCATTGCAGAAGGCCAACTTGGCGATCTTCTGCTTTTGACGCCTGCGCTACGAGCGTTGAAGAAAACGTATCCTTCCGCATCCATCTCGGTGCTTGTTCTCGAACGCAACCAGCCTGCCCGCCCTATGAGGCCAAAGAATGAGAGCAGGGACATCACTCCTGACCCTTTGGAACGGGCCGACTCTGATCAACTAGTTGTTGAATCTTCAGATAGTGTGCTTTCGTCGAATCCGAATGTTGACAAAATCTCTGTCCTAAACCGCAATTTACTCCGGTCCCTACGCGGGTTGAGGAGGGTACGCGCAGAACTCCGGGTCGTGGATTATCTCCGAAGGGGGAAGTTTGACACCGTTATCTGTACCTTCCCGGAGGATCGGTTTGTCCTCTGGGCGTTTACCTCAGGTGCGAAAGTGCGTGTAGGACAGAGAAGGCAGGGACTTGGCCGGCTTCTTACGCACATGCCTGAAATAGAAAAGAGCACAAAGGGCGTACTCGAATACTATTGCGATTTGGTGCGAACCATCGGGGCAACGGTTGCCTCAACCCGAACGGAATACGTCATATCAGATAGGGCAATGAGCTGGGCGGATAAATTTCTGTGTGAGCACGGACTCACTACTAGTCAGGAGCTTGTGGCCGTGCATCCTGGGGCAAGTGGAGATTACAAAATTTGGCCAGCGAATCGTTATGCTTCACTCATTGATTGTGTGCAGACGGATCTAAGTGTGCCTGTTATTCTCTGCTACGGTGGAGGGGATGAAGTTGTGGTAGATGAAGTTAAGCGTTATCTTAAGACGGACGTGACTGAGGTGAACGTGGAAAGGAACGTTGGCAACCTTGCTGCTGTCTTCAAGCGCTGTGCCCTCTGCATCTTGAATGATTCCGGACCCCGCCATCTTGCGGTTGCAGTCGGCACTCCTTCGCTTGCGTTCTTCAGACAGCATCACGACATTGAATGGAAGGTGTATCCGGAAAGCGAGTCCACTGCAACGCTTCGGGCTGAGCAGCCATGTCCTGCATGTCCGGCCGGGGTGTGCATGGACAAAATCCCGGTTGGCGACCGCTTTGGATCTCATTGTGTGAGAATGACAAGTGTTGAGCAAGCCGTGGCTCGAGTTCGGGAGCTTCTCTTTCCCTCGAGTCGGTAATGCAAGTTATTGAAAACTCCCAGGTGTAGACCTGGAAATTATTCCTTGCTCATTTCTGAATAAAATGTTACACTGCCGAGCCTTATCGTGATAGAATGTTACATTTACTAATAAAGTCCTCTTTTACGGCAAGAGGATCGCCGAAGCAAGTAGGAGAAAAATATCAATGTTCCCAGTTGATCTATCAAACATTCTGCCACTCAAGAAGGGCGCAGAGGAACGTCGCCCGCTTTCTTTAGGCGAATTCTCTCTTGAGGTTGTCATATCACGTGACCGATCTGGCATCTACCACCTTTGGGTGTATGACAAAAATCGAAGCGGAAATGACCACAAAGGATACCGACGCGATAACATTGCCGACGAAGCGATGACCGAGTTCATTTGGAAGGCATTCCTTCAGAAATACAAAGACATTCTTTAAATGTCGCCGAAGCAAGAACATAATAATTCAACTCATGAATTTCCGGTTTATGTCAGACGCACCCACAGTCAAACCCGACGATTGCATAACGATAAAGTACTTTCCAATTCCTAAAAGAGCGATTGTATATTTAACGAGAATCGAGCAAGGCAAACACATCGCCGGTATAATATATTTTGATGACAGTAAACGAGCCATGGCTGATGATGTTTATTGGAAAGATGATCATTGGGAGTTTCTCCATAGCGGCCCAACAGGAACTCTCGCAGAAGCTGTTCCTGCTGCTCAACCATTTATAGCATTTCTTGAACTTGGTCTACATCGAAAATGAAATCGTGCCAACCAATAGCTCCATCAATGTAACGGAGGTATTTATCATTTTCCGTCCGCTAAATTAAATCAATGGAAACAGAAATAAGAAACAGTAATCTTAATGATCCAAGCCTGATGAATCCCCGTGGCCGTGGACTGAAGAAATGCTTATGTGGGGGTACAATGTCTAGTAAAAAATTAAAAAGAGGAGAGTTTATTCTTACAGTTATGCTCAACTATAGCGAGCTTTACTTCGTATGGTACGAAGGCTACGTCGTATCCTTCTGGTTTGTCAAGTGGCATCAACTTTTGACCTCCACACTGTTAATCCCAGTATACGAAATCCAAATGTATATTTAGTATTCCAGAAGTAGACGAACCACTTCCAGTAACTATCCCCATAATATCTTCTAGCAAGTGGCTTCCAATGTGCTTTCATTGAAATAATGGCAGTGATGTTTGTATATCATAGTTAACTACAAGATACTCAGACTTGTATTGAATGTTTGATACATGGAGATAATAGCCATGTACATGTATAAAATAGCCCACTGTTGAACTTTCAGGTTATCTTCCAATGTAAACGATACTCTGGTTCAGTTACCCCTTCGCAGATTCGAGACTTTCGTGGTGCGATGATGGGACGAGCAGACAAAGGTATTTTTCTCACGACAGGTACCGTCACCGCCGATGCCCGCAAAGAGGCTTCTCGTGATGGTGTGTCGCCAATCGAACTTGTCAACGCTGATGAATTGGTTCATTGTTTGAAGAACTTGAACTTGGCTTGATTCCTAAGACGACCTACGAAATTGATAACGAGTTCTTTGAAGAGTTTTCTTGATTTGAACTACGCCGGTAGCCAAAGCAAGTAGGAGAAAAATATCAATGTTCCCAGTTGACCTATCAAACATTCTACCACTCAAGAAAGGCGCAGAGGAACGTCGCCCGCTTTCTTTAGGCACATTCTCTCTTGAGGTTGTCATATCACGTGACCAATCTGGCATCTACCACCTTTGGGTGTATGACAAAAATCGAAGCGGAAATGACCACAAAGGATACCGACGGGATAACATTGCCGATGAAGCGATGACCGAGTTCATTTGGAAGGCATTCCTTCAGAAAACAAAGACATTCTTTAATGTCTAAACTTGTGTTGATGAAACTACTTGAGGTTATGGCGAATTGCCTCTACTTTGGTAGGAGAAAGTGGGTCGTCAATGGATAGTTCTCAACTTTGCTATTTTATGAGCTCCTTGCCCAATACATATTCTTGTATGTCAACGTTACCGTTGGCCAGGGGGGCTTTTTGCGCGCGCTTAGAGTTTACAAGGGACGTGGAATTCACTGTTGGCAAAGTGAAATATTGGGAATCGCCTGCGACTACGATGACATCGAAGGCTGACTCCTTCGCAACAACACGTTCCACTACGTTGTATGAACCGTGAATATCGGAAAAAGCTATGACGAGCACGAACTGCTCCCTTGTTCAGTGAAGTAGCATATTTGATGCGACAACATGAATCCGAGATTCATATGAATGCTTGTATGTCCGGCTTGCTTTGTTTAGATTTCATACAGCTCGCCGCAAAGTAAACAACATCAGGCAACCACGAAAGTGCATCGTATCACCTGCCCCCCAGTCAAGTGAAGCCCCTGAGCCGCAACCACACCATGATTGCAGCAGTTCGATCTCTCTGGGTCTGGTTGACTGCCATTATTCTCATCATCCTCTGGCTCCCATTGCTAGCGGTGATCCGATTGTTTGATCGGGACCCGGCCAAGTATCGCACAGGATGGTGGTTTCGTCGTCTTGGCAGAATACTG
>JAPUKJ010000027.1 GCA_027295705.1 Ignavibacteria bacterium
ACCCAGCCTGGAAGGCGCCCCCAGATGGGACGGGAGGGTCGGAGACTTGCAGTGGAGCGCTTTGAGGTGAGAAGAGTTAACCAAGTGGTCCTGCGAGCCATGGGATTTGATGAGATCTGACGTGAATATGTGGCACTACTTTGGGGATTCACATTACTTGCGGGACCACTGCTGTCGACAAAATTGCTTATCGTGCGCAGCGTAAGGGAGATAAACACGATACTGGTTACAGGCGATTTAGGCTTTATCGGCCACTATCTTACCTGTAGGCTTGTAAGAAGCGATTACAATGTTGTTGGAATTGACATCAATCCGAACATGAATAGTCCGGAGTCATACCATCAAGTAGTTGGGAGCATACTCGATCCGAAAGCAGTCCTCCAAGCGATGAAAGGTGTAGATTGTGTCATACATCTGGCGGCGGAGCATAAAGACTTTGGAATTTCAAAGGAGAAGTATTTTCAGGTAAATAAGGAGGGAACGAAAACATTATTGAGTTGCGCAGCTGAACTCAATGTGAGGAAATTCATTTTCTTCAGTTCTGTGGCTGTATATGGGGATCAGCAGGGGACGACAGAAGACACAGGACCCAAACCTACTAGTTATTATGGTGCATCAAAGTTAGCTGCGGAGGTGGAAATAAGAGATTGGATGGATCAAGATCCCACCCGACAGGCGATTATTATCAGACCAACTGTAGTTTTTGGGCCGCAAAACCATGCAAATGTTTTTAGACTGATAAAGCATTTATGTGACCGAAAATTCATGTGGGTGGGCCGGGGGGAGAATATCAAATCGGTTGCTTACGTTGAAAATCTGGTCGACGCAACATTGTTCTTATTGAAGAAAATGGAGACTGGTTTGCATATATTTAATTATTCGGATGAGCCTCACATGACAACTCAGCAGATGGTTGATCTCATTGCTAGAAAGGCCGGTGTTGAGGTTTCAAGGCTTCGTATTCCATTAGGTCCTGCTCTTCTTATCGCAAGGATTTTTGACATCTTGGGGAGTGTTCTCAATCACGATTTTCCATTAACTTCTGCAAGGATAAGAAGATTTGACGCACCAACGCGCCACACCGCGGAAAAGATACGAGAGTGGGGTTTTAAACCTTTGTATTCGCTCGAAGACGGGTTTGAAAAAACCGTGAATTGGTACATAAGTCATGCCGATCGCCAAATGAGTTATTCAGTAACTTCTGACTAGAGGGGAGAGGAGTGGGAAGGAAGAAAGAGATACTGGTTCTGCTGACTACAGACTTGCTTGCCATCAATCTAGCTTGGCTAATCTACTTCGTTATCCGTGTTCGTAGCGGTTGGATAGATATCTCTATGGAGCCCGAGCTTGTGGCTCCGATGGTATTTATCTACCTGTTTTGGATAGTGGTGTTCTTCATGGTGGGACTGTATCGGTCATGGTATGCGTCATCAAGGCTTGATGAGCTTGCGCTGCTATTCAAAACAGTTACACTCGGATGTCTTTTCCTTTTCTTTGCGATCTTTGTAGATGACCAGGGACGAAATGTGGTTGTAAGCTCCCGCCTACTGATAGCCATTTATTGGGGAATCTTGTTGACGTTTGTCTGCACGAGCAGGCTAGCACTAAGAAGTATTCAGCGAAGGATGTTGATTGCTGGCATAGGCCTTCACAACACTATAATCGTTGGTAGCACGCCTAAGGCAAGGGAGTTGTATGATGAAGTCGTGAAGTATCCAGCGCTCGGTTTTCGCGTGGTGGGATTTACAGGTTTGGACAGGAGGAAGGTAGGGAACTACAAAGGAGTACCGACCCTAGGAAGCGTGGGAGATCTGCACGAAATCATTTCAAGGCAAAATGTCCGTGAAGTTCTTATTGCTCTTGATTCCACAGATCATGATCGGCTTCTTGATATTTTAGGTCGGTGCAACTCGCACAAAGTAGGGTTGAAGATTATGCCCGATCTCTATGACATCATAAGCGGTCAGGCACGAACCAATCAGATTTATGGCTTTCCACTTATAGAGATTAGTCCGGAGCTCATGCGTCCGTGGGAGGAGACGCTGAAGCGGCTCCTTGACATAATTGTATCAGCTGCACTTCTAATTGTTGGATTCCCCATTTGGTTGCTGATTGGATTGTCCATAAGGCTTGAATCGCACGGCTCGGTATTATACAAGCAGGAGCGGGTTGGAAAAGAAGGCAAGCGTTTCAATATCATCAAGTTTCGATCCATGCAACATGATGCTGAGGAAACTGGTCCACAATGGGCAGGCAGGGAGGATCCTCGTGTCACCATAGTTGGAAAGGTGCTTCGAAAACTTCATCTCGATGAGGTTCCTCAAATGTGGAATGTGTTAAGCGGACACATGAGCCTGGTTGGGCCGCGGCCGGAACGCCCGGTGTTTGTGGAGCAACTCGTGAAAGATATTCCGATGTACCCTCGCCGCCTCAAAGTTCGACCTGGCATTACCGGGTGGGCACAGGTGAAACACAAATACGATGAATCGATTGATGATGTAAAAAGGAAAGTTCAGTACGATCTCTTCTATATTGAAAACATGTCTCTAAGGATGGACTTCAAGATTATCCTCAGCACCTTCTATCATATGTTGTTAGGACGAGGACGCTGAGCGCTTTTGCGTGCCAAAGGGCCGTCCTGACTCTCCTTTTCATTCTGAGAACTCAAATACTACGTGTTCGCTTCATC
>JAPUKJ010000270.1 GCA_027295705.1 Ignavibacteria bacterium
ACAATCTCAACCAGTAATAGCATTCCACTGAAAGAGGTGCTGTCCCCCGAAGTGCCAAAAGGCATCAAAGCATACATACAAGCAGAAGTGATGCACTGGTTGGAATTAGATCTCGACAGGTCGCCAAGGTTCACTCGCATCGACAGGACAGCATCAGCCATCAACCACTTGGCGAAGATCATCCTTCGTACACTTGCCCAAGAATACGTATTCCCACGTGAGGAATATCTGACCACACTAGACCACGCAGTCCACTTTCTGGAGAATTATCTGTGTCGCCCCCACTGGACTCTGGAGCACTTCATTTTTGCAGATGCAAGTCGAGTACCACGCGACACACTTATTCCGAAACTTGACTACTTCTATGATTACTCATATTTTGGCAAACTCATCGAAAGGGTCGCTCATCAAAAAGGGTGGAACGAAGTGCACGTGGATGATTTCCGACTCCTTATCGCGAAGATCGATGACCAGATTATTAAGGAGCACACTCCGCGAGAGCTAGCAATGCTAGCAAAGCCAATATACGGTTTCCTCCTGTTGGGTGACCAATCACAGGACAAACCAATCCCGCTCAAACCAATCCTTGTCTTCTACGAAGACAAAAACATGAAGACCCTCAAGGATTACATCGAGCGAATAAGCAACATCCGGAAACGAGCAGATATCACCCTTACAGAGCTCGTGGGTATCATTGAAGATCTGTACCTAAAGCACGAGGAGAGTCTCTCATCCGTTTCTTCAGCAGAAGAGGTCACTCCCCCTGAGCCCACCGGCGAGACAAACAGCTATCAAGCTAGTACAACGCCTCATGTGCAAACCCAGAGCAAGGATGAATCTAGAATTCACGAGGCTGTACCGTCGGACGTCAAAGACACCATCAGTAGTCAGAAATCAGACGAAGATCCTGGGCCAATCGAAACAACTGGTGATAAGACTTGGGAAAACCAGGATGTTCGTGAGCGCAACGATTCATCTATGTTAGACTCACCCAAGTCTGAAAGACTCGGATCAGCGAGGTCGACGACAATGAACCGGGAGAAAAACGTTCCTCTGTCGCTAACATATGCTGGCATGAAAAAGACAAGCCCGATTCCTTCCCTGCCGGATCTCTATTCTCTCATCTCAAAAAAGCAGCATGAACAATTCACAAAGGAAGTGTTTCGAAAAGACGCGGCCTATTATTCAGGCGTTGTTGCTGCACTGAATAAGACTCACACCTGGAAAGAAGCCTCCATTTTTCTCAACCAGCTCTTTCAGATCAACGGACTTGATCTTTCTTCTGAACACGTCATCCAGTTTACCGACGCCGTTCATCACCGCTACGACACCGGTACGAACACGCGCAATGAAATTTGTTGACTTTGCGGAGATCCACGTCAAAGCTGGGGACGGCGGCGTTGGCTGTGTTAGCTTCCGGCGCGAGAAATTCATCCCCAAGGGAGGACCGGATGGTGGCAACGGCGGTCAAGGCGGCAATGTCATCATACAAGCCAATAAGCAGCTGAACACGTTACTTGACTACAAGTACACGAAGAATTACAAGGCGCCTCGCGGCGAACACGGTCTCGGTTCGAACAAGACCGGCAAGAGCGGTAAGGACGTTCTGCTGAAAGTACCGGTCGGGACGTTGATTCGTAATGCAATGAATAGTGAGATTGTTGCCGATCTAACGCATGACGGAGAAGAGATCTTTATCGCCAAAGGGGGACGAGGCGGAAAGGGAAATGCAGCTTTTGCCACATCGACCAACCAGGCCCCACGAGAGCACGAGTTAGGGAAAGCGGGCGAAGAACGTAGCATACAGCTTGAGTTGAAGCTTCTTGCTGATATCGGGCTGGTCGGGCTTCCAAACTCCGGCAAGTCAACGCTCATTTCCGTCATCTCTGCAGCCAAACCGAAGATCGCTGACTATCCCTTCACAACCCTCGTCCCCAATCTGGGCATCGTCCGTGTAGACAGAGGGAGATCCTTCGTGGTCGCTGACATCCCGGGCCTTATCGAAGGTGCACAACGAGGAAAGGGACTGGGCGTTCAATTCCTCCGCCATATCGAGAGAACCAAAGTCCTCGTCTTTCTCATAGATGGGACCGCTGCCGATATCCGAGCGGACTACCAAGTACTATTGAATGAGTTGAAGCTCTTCAATAAAGATTTGACCGAGAAACCACAGATAATCGTTGTGACAAAAATTGATATTATTGATGAAGTCAAGCTGAAAACTATTAAGAGACTGAGATTAGCCAATGCACCATCGCATTTCATCTCGGCTGTCGCACGAAACGGGATCACAAAACTGGTGGGAGAAATGTGGAAATCCATAGGACGTGCAGTCACCATGAAACCGGATCCACCAGCTCACCACAGGAGGGCAGCTTTGGTTGCGAATCCTTCCGCGAAGGAATAATGAATGTCAAACCTTTCTCTTCGGTACCGCCTGCCCCTTACCCCGCAACGCGCAATTCTCATTCTCTGTTCTTTGGTGATCCTTCTTGCTATTGTGTCCTTGCTTGGCATTTCAACCGGGAGTGTTCCAATTTCATTTTCACACGTGATCGGTGCATTCACGGGTGGCGAGAACATCCCTGCAACAGAGAGGACGATACTTCTTAGTATCCGCCTTCCTCGATTGGTGCTGGCAATCCTCGTCGGTGCGGGACTCTCCGTTGCTGGCGTAGTGTTTCAAGCGTTGCTGCGAAATCCGCTCGCCGAACCTTACATCCTCGGTCTTTCAAGCGGAGGGACAGTGGGTGCAATTCTCGCGATTAGTCTGTCACTCGGCGCTGCGAGTATCACGACTCCCGTTGCGTCATTCATCGGCTCGGCAACCGTAATGCTTATCGTGTACACAATCGCTCACAGGCATGGTCACCTGGATACGTACACCCTTCTACTTGCCGGAGTCATGATTGGAGCATTTTTTAACGCGGCTGTGTTATTGATCATCGCTATACTCAATCAGGAATTACGCAATGCGTTCCTTTGGCTGATGGGAAATCTCAGCAATGCGAATTTAGAATCAATCGCCGTCGTGGCGCCGCTCTTGGTCATAGCCGTATTGATTCTTCTCTTCCAAGCCAAGAAATACAACCTCATTGCAACTGGCGACGAAACCGCTTTGCAACTGGGAATTGAGGTCATAAAGATTAAGCGTCTCTCCTACCTAACAGCCTCGTTAATAACTGGACTTGTGGTTTCGGTCAGCGGTGTTATCGGCTTTGTTGGGCTGATTATCCCACATATATGCCGCATGCTATTCGGACCGGATCACCGCTTACTCTTGCCTGCTTCGATTCTCCTCGGTGCCAGCTTTCTTGTTATCGCCGACATTTTATCCCGCACTCTCCTTGCGCCGACAGAGATACCAGTCGGAGCAGTTACGGCTGCCATAGGCGCACCATTGTTCGTTTACTTGCTGAAGAAGACGTAGCAGACAATCACCTTGACAACCAACCCTGGTTCGGGTATATTGGTTTTCCCGACCTGTCAACGATCCGATCTGCGTTTGTCTTTTGGTTGAAAAGGCACAAACCATGTCGCCAATTAGCAAAGAATTCCGCCTTTTATACTGGGCTATTCTCGGCGTGATCGTGCCATTTGGGTTGCTGCTCTATTTTTTTCCCGGTGGCACCGAACTATACTGGGCGTGGGTGATTCCGCATCCTCGCTCCTCGATACTCATTGGCGCAGGATACGTCGGCGCATTCGCCTACTATACACTGCTGCTTCGAGAGAACGATTGGCATCAAGCCCTCAATGGAATGGGGGGTCTTGTCATTTTCTGTATCGTGCTCTTGATCGCGACGTTCTTGCACTGGGAAGAGTTCAGAACATATCATATCACAACTCTAGTCTGGCTCATATTCTATTATGTTGGACCATTTCTTGTTCCTATTCTTTACCGTTTGCAGACTCAGCGCGCCGCGGCTCAAAGTTCGACAACGCCCGCCTCTGACGCGGACGGAAGATCATCAATTGCACAGGGATGGAAAGTCTGGCAGGCTGCTCGTGGATTCTTCTATCTGGCGCTTGCCCTCTTTTGGCTTGTCTCTGCCAATACCGTTAGCACAGCATGGCCATGGCCGATTAATGCTTTGGAGCTTCGTGTGTTCATGGGACAAGTCGCTATCATCGGTTGGAACGCAGTCGTGGTTCTGCAGGAACGAAGGCAGTGGCAACAATTCAGGCTTGGTCAGATCCTCACTGGAGCGATAGGGTTCATGCAACTCATCGGCTTGTTCATTAGTTCCACGACGTACAGCTGGTCTATAGGATTAGGAATAGTCTTGCCTTTGATGTTTGGTGAGTGGATCATAACGCCTCTATTGCTGTTACAGAAGTACGAGCGCGCCAAACGTTGATTTTGCTTGCCCCACAGTGATGGATGTGTACGGTTAATTTCGAAAGTGCCAAATCCCAATAGGGCTCTCATGTTTATACAATTTGGTGTAAAACTAATCGGCATAGTTTATCTTGCGTTTGGCATAATTGGGTTCTTTCCGTTTGATTTCATTAACCCGATGCATAACGAAGGAGTCGGTGCGCGATACCTGTTCAACCTCGTTGCAATCAACTACTTGCACAACATCATTCACCTCACGATCGGCATCAGTGCTCTGCTATCAATCAAAACTCTGTCGCGAGCTCAACGTTGGGGAAAAATATGTGGTCCGGTGCTGTTGATCTTGTTTGTTGGAGGTATGGTGCAAGCATTCATTGAGGGTCTCCCAAATGACCAAATGTTTTTGGGATTAGTACCACTAAATTCGCCTGGACATATTCTGCATCTCGTCACTGGCGGCATCGTACTCTACCTTGGATTGGCTTCCCCTAGCGCAGCAGGTGTCGAAACAGATTCTTTATAGCGGTACGGTCAGTTCCCACTTCAGACATACTACCATCTTTTTGACTAACGTTCACACTTCGAAGTTCTCGATAGAGTGCTCGCTGTAGTATCCACTCGCGAGAACCTCTCTTCGCAAATCTTGCCTTCCAGCCCGCATTTGCGTACATTGGCCCACGCTGGTTAAAGCAGATCTACCGTCTTATACGTTCCCGCTCTATGCATGCACTTACTGTTGACAACATTTCGTTCAGCTATAATCCTGGGATCCCCACGCTGAGAAATGTTTCCCTTTCCATAACCAAGGGTGAGTTTTTAAGCGTGGCTGGACCAAACGGCTCGGGGAAAACCACCCTTCTCAGGCTGCTCGATAGAATTTATCTCCCTGAAAAAGGAAAGATTTTTCTTTCGGGGCAGAATCTCATCTGCTATTCGCGATCCGAAATAGCGCGCCGGATTGCATTTGTCCCCCAGGAAAGCGGCATTCTATTCCCTTTTACTGTCTTTGAGATCGTTTTGATGGGTCGATCGCCGCACAGCAGAGGAACCATATTTGAGAACGCTCATGACAGGCAAGTCGCGTTTGACATGATGAGGCTGACCGATATTGAACATTTGGCAGATCATCCTATCACATCTCTTTCGGGCGGCGAACGGCAGCGAGTGTTTATCGCTCGTGCGCTTGCTCAACAGCCCGAGATCATCTTGCTGGATGAACCAAACGCGCATCTCGACATTGCGCATCAGATTGATGTGTTCAAAATAATCAAGAAACTCAATGCCGAATCCGGGCTGACCGTTATTTCGGTGTCACATGATCTCAATCTCGCGGCAAGCTACAGCGATAGGATCGCCATGCTGGTATGCGGCTCGGTTGAAGCCATTGGCACACCGGAGGAAGTTCTTACCGAAACGCGTATAAGAGAAGTTTTTCGCACTCAGGTGCTTGTGGACAAGCATCCTGTAGGCAACACCTTACGAATTACATTGATTCCGTGACTCATAGGAATTAGGTATGGGAATATTCGAACACCGTGAAAAACATGACCATGAGCAAGTTGTCTTCTGTTCGGACAAGCATGCAGGGTTGAGAGCACTCATTGCGATCCATAATACGAATCTCGGTCCAGCTCTTGGCGGGACGCGAATGTGGACGTACGATACAAATGAGGAGGCACTGACTGACGTTTTACGACTTTCCCGAGGAGATCTGTGAGAAGAAGAATCGTCAGGGAAAAAGTTGTGCAATCGTTGTACGCGCATGAGTTAACAGGTGATCCCGTGGAGCATGTCATAAGCTGTAATCTCAACGGTCTCGAAGACAATAAAGACGCATACCAGTTCGCCAAGGAATTGGTGGTTGAGACAATTAACCACAGCGACTCCATCGATAAAATCATCAAATCAAAAGTTGCCAATTGGGATTTTAACCGTATAGCGTTGCTCGACCGGCTCATTCTGCGAATGGCGATTTGCGAGCTGAAATACTTTAACGAGATTCCACCTAAAGTCTCCATGAACGAAGCGATCGAACTAGCGAAACTCTTCAGTACAGATAAGAGTGGACAGTTCGTCAACGGCGTGCTTGATGCGATCTTTGACGACATGAAAACATCGGGGGAACTGACCAAAACAGGACGTGGCCTGTGGGGTGGCGATACCATGCAACGCATAAAGAAAAGTAAAGCAAAGAAAAATTCACAGATGTAGCACATCTTCTGTGAGTGATTGTCAAGTCCATATAGCCCTGCGCTTCCAACTCCTTGGGTTTCTCTTCAGCAACAGCAATCATTTCTGCATTTACTTTACTGGAAGATTTCTGTAGATTAGGAAGGTTGGTGTAGATAACTACGAACCATCTAAGAGCCACTCATGAGCGCGTAGTAATCTCAGGGAAGGAAAAAATTTGCTGGCGGGTTTATGGTACCAGCAACGTGACAATGGCTACATTCTTCATATCAGATGTCCATCTCGGTTTAGGCGAAAAAGAGAAGGAGAAGGAAAAAGAAGATCTTCTGTTAGGGTTTCTGGAAACGATCCTTTCTTCAACCGATAACCTTTTTATTGTGGGAGATCTGTTCGATTTTTGGTTTGAGTATGCTACTGTCATCCCAAAGGGTTATCACAGAACTTTATCAGCGCTCCAGAAGTTTACAGAACAAGGCGTCCGGGTGCATTATCTTGTCGGGAACCACGATTTCTGGATGGGTGATTACTTTGCCACCGAACTCGGCATGGAACTGCACTTCGAGCCATTTGAAATAGGACTCGACGGTAAACGGATTTACCTGCACCATGGTGATGGTTTGGCCCAGAACGACTTGGGATACAAACTTGTTAAGCCAGTTCTGCGAAGCAAGACAAGCGTTTGGCTCTTCCGATGGCTCCACCCCGATTTAGGCGTGAAACTCGCAAGAGGTTTTTCACATACGAGCAGAGACTATTCCTCGAACAGAATGTTCGATGAAGAAAAAGGAATGGAGCGTTGTGCCGAAGACAAAATTCGTCAAGGAATGGACATCGTCATCATGGGACACCGGCACAAGCCAAACCTTCAAAAGATCGGGAATGGGCTATACATTAATTTGGGGGACTGGATTACGTTTAATTCATATGGCGAACTCACCAAGGGCGTAATGACGTTGAAAACATGGAATTCGAAGGTTAAAATAAGCGATGGCACCTGAGAAAGGTACAGGATATTCCTCCGAAGAAATGGAACGGTACTTCAACGACCCCGAATACCGTAAGAAAAAAAGGAAATCGTCAAGTCGCAGACAGATGACAAAACGTGTCCGACGCAACCTTATTATCATTAGCGTGTTCCTTTTGCTGATCGCTACATATATGGTTTACCTCTTCTCCGGCCTCCCGTCTCTTGAGAAGATCGAAAACCCAAAACCCGAGCTTGCAACCAGAGTTTACTCATATGACGGCGAAATTCTTGACCAGTTCTTCATCAAAAACCGCTCCCACTTTTCAATCCAGGAGATACCAAAGATCGTAATCGACGCGCTAATCGCCACAGAGGACAAGAACTTCCGCAGCCATTGGGGGGTAGATGCACCGCGGGTCATCAAAGCCATGGTGAAGAATGTTATCTTCTTCAGGAGGGAAGGGGCAAGCACGATCACCCAACAGCTATCGCGAAATCTCTACCTTGGTCACAGTGATAGAAATATTTTCGACACTTTCACTAGAAAGATCAGAGAGTTCATTACGGCTGTACAGCTTGAGCGGAACTTTACAAAGGATGAGATCCTAGAATTCTACCTCAACGTCGTCCTCTTTGGACGAGGGTCATACGGGATTTCATCAGGATCACAGATGTATTTCGGAAAGTCACCGGCCGATCTCACACTCAGCGAGGCGGCAACCTTGATCGCGTTGCTCAAAGGCCCTGGCTACTATGATCCGATCAACCATCCCGAACGCGCGATAAGTCGACGTAACCTGGTCCTCTCACAAATGCTGAAGTATGGTTACATTAGTGAAGAGGTAGCAATTGAGGTAAAAACAAGGGAGCTGGGAATCAAGTCGTCTGACGACGTTTCGCGTGCAGGCATCGCCTCCCATTTTGTGGAATACGTCAGACAGCAGCTCACACAGAAAGCGGAAACCTACGGGTTCGACATCTATAGAGATGGACTTAGAGTCTATACTACCCTCGACAGTCGCATGCAACGCTACGCAAACAAGGCAGTTGAGGAACATCTGGCCGAATATCAGGCGATGTTTGATAAACTCTGGAATTGGAGGGAAGAGCAAGACGCGCTGGCACGTGTTATTGACCTATCCATAAGGACATCCGCTGACTACCGAAAGGCATCATCCGCACGACAACGAGATAGCGTGTATAAGGCGCTCGGAAGCAACGAGTCCTGGATAGACTCAATGAAACAGGTTGCAAAGAGAATCGAAGTTGGATTTGTGGCCATCGATCCTAAGAATGGAAACATTCGAGCATTGGTTGGAGGTTCGAACTTCAAGGATTTCAAATATGGTCTTAACCACGTGACCCAGATCCGTCGACAAGTCGGCTCTGCGTTCAAGCCTTTCGTATACACCGTTGCAATCGACAATGGGTATCCACCTTGCTTCGAACTACTTAACCAGCCAGTGACGATCATGATGGCAGACGGGAAACGGTGGTCTCCCACCAATGCAGACGGTAGGTTTGGCGGAAAAAGCACGTTGCGAGATGGACTTCAGAGATCCATAAATCTTATCGCCGTCCGCGCTATTATGGAGATTGCACCTGTCAAGCAAGTCATCGAATACGCAAAGCGAATGGGCATTAGTTCGCCTCTTCCTCCCTATGAATCTCTTGCCCTTGGCTCAGGAGATGTCTCTCCACTTGATGCGACTGCAGCCTTTGCTGTGTTTGCAAACCACGGTGTGTATGTCGAGCCAACATCTATCCTAAAGATTGAAAACAAGGAGGGCAACTTGATCGAAGAAAACACACCTTTGCAGCGGGAAGTCTTGAGTGAAGAAACCTCGTTCATTATGACATCAATGCTGAAAGGCGCCGTCGACGAAGGCACAGGCATTGGAATCAGAAGGTATTTCCACCTGCCAGCGGCCGGAAAGACTGGAACTACAAACGATTTTGCCGATGCGTGGTTCATAGGATATACACCTCAGTTGGTCGCCGGTGTGTGGGTCGGATTTGACAATAAGACCGTACACTTCAAGAATTGGGATGGCCAGGGCGGGCGTGCTGCGGCACCAATTTGGGCACGATTCATGAAATATGTGTACGACGACCCTGACATTGCCATGCCACTCGAATATTTTGAAAAACCCCCTACTGTCTTTGAAGAGACCATTTGCACCGATACAAAGAAACTCGCAACCGAGTATTGCCCTACCAAAACAACGGAATACTTTACGGAAAAAACCCTTCCCGGCAAGTGCAACCGGCACACAAGTCTACGGTGGAATGAAGGGGAGGAAGGATTAGGTTCGATTAGTTTCTAGAGAGTCACACCACAAAGAAGGTTCAGGCCTGCCTAGTCTGGTTTGTATAAAAACTACAAGCCGCCGTCCACCAAATCAATCAACGGTAAGTTCGAAATCATATATTAGATCAGATTCCACTACATGAGGCTGCCGCTCCTTTTCCTTCTTCGAGAGCATAAGAGGAATGACCGTAAGTGCAAACAGTGCCGCAAACCCAAGAAATTTCATAACATCCTCCATCAAAGAGTTAGCATGTTCCCTATCTAGAAAGATCTTATCAAGTATACACAATCACCCCGTCTTCAGCCGTGACTCAAAACACACAGCATAGCTACCTTGGGAAGTACATGACCCTCTTCAGTTAGTGTCCATACGCACAAAAAAAGTCCCATCAATGGAACCGCATAATAACCAATAGGCCTGACCTCATTGACGAGGGTCGCCACACGTTGACCAAGTAGATTATCTACCTCCAGCACAACATGCTGGTCCTTCGGGAGTGCAAATTCAATGACTGTCGATGGATTGAAGGGATTTGGATAATTCTGATCCAACGCAAATACAGTCGGGACTTCCTTCCCCTCACCACCCGTTACAATCGATCCTCAGCCAGTGATCAGGGGGCGCCCAGTCTCTCAACTTTTCGAGTTTCGGTGTCTGGTTCATCAGCGCACAAAGAGATTGCGTAACACAAACATCAAATTGGCGGGGCGCTCGGCTAGACGGCGAACGTACCAAGGAAACCAGTAGGAGCCATAGGAAATCAAAACACGGATCCGATAGCCGTCATTCGCCAATGCTATTTGCTCTTCTCGACGGATCCCGTAAAGGAGTTGGAATTCGTACATCTCCTTTGAAAGTCCCATTGCTTCCGCCTCTCGTTTGATATGTTGAATAAGCTTGTGATCATGTGTCGCAAAAGCTGGGACCGCAGCATTTTGACCCGCTGTGCTCAAAAGTTCCCTTGACAATAGCATGAAATTATCATTAACATCTTTCTTTTGTTGAAATGCTTTCTCAGGTGGTTCAGCGTAGGCTCCTTTCACAAGACGTACTGCAGGGGATAAGCTAAACAGCGATTTCAGATCATCGCCTGTCCGATAAAGATAGGATTGTATGCAGAGTCCAATATTTTCATGCTCTGATCTAGCACGTCTGAATATCTCAAGTGTCACATCAGTGTACTGAGTCGATTCCATATCGATCCAGACGCGATTATTTAACGTAACAGCGTGTTGAGCAATCGCTTTCAAGTTGGAGAAACACAACTCTCGGTCCAGATCCAGTCCCAACTGAGTCAGTTTCGGCGAGACATGGCAATCAAGTCTGCGCGCATGTATATCGTCCAGAAGACTGCTGTAATACTGGGCAACCTTGATGGCCTCCCCTTCATCATTAACATTTTCCCCCAGGTAGGTAAGAATAGTGGCAATCCCATATTGACGCAATTTCTCAGCAGCCCCTAACGCGTCTTCAACCTCTTCCCCAGGCATGAAGCGAGAAACAGCTTTTCGGAAAAAGCGGTAGCGAGGCAACGATTCACGAAGCTGCTGATTTTGAGAGACCCACAGTAGCGCGCTTCGCATTAATCCCACGAATGAATCCTTAGCAAGTAAACCGATTTCCCCATTGTCACTACAGCCTCCAACGATCATCCTATGAGCGGTTCTTTTCCATCAACCTGCAATATTTCTGCCACCCGCTGTCTTTTTGACCACTCGAGGATTCTATCGAGAGCATCTCGAGTACTCGCATCAAGTGTGGTACCCGGAGGCCGAAGGCCAGGGCTTGATATGACTCCTCTACGATGCAGTATTTCTTTTCGAATCGCCAAGCCGATTCCTTCCTGAAACTCAAATCGCATTAGCGATACAGTTCGGTAGAACAAATCGGCAGCCCGCTCAGTTTCTCCAGCTCGGTACAAACGAACGATTTCCACCAGGATCTCAGGGTACGCAAATCCTGTCATTGAACCGACCGCTCCCGCCATCAATTCCTCAAGAAGGTACATCCCCCCAAAGCCACCGAAGATCCTAATGGGAATTTCCTTCCCTTCTTGCAGTATTCGCGAAATCTTCAGAGGTGTTGGTGGATCTTCTAGCTTGATGGTACGCGCTTCTGGAACTTCACGGGCAATCCTCACCAAAAGTGAAGGCTCCATCGTGAAACCCGACACAGGTGGATAGTCTTGTACTACAATAGGGATGTCAACTGCATCGGAGAGAGATTGATAGTGTTTCAGTATTGTTTCTGAACTCAGCTTTGGCATTCTGGGAGGGCTGATCATCACTGCACATGCGCCAGCCGATTTCGCATCCTTGCTATACTCGATGCACGCTACTAACCCGCCAGCGGTCGTTCCCACCACAACTGGCACTCGCTCTTTAACCTTCTCCATAATAGTTTCGAGCACCAGCATCCGCTCTCGATCACTTAGTTTTGCCGTCTCACTGGTCACCCCGAGTGCGGTCAATCCATTTACCCCTGCTCCAATATACAGTTCCACTACACGCTCCAAACTTTCGCGATCGATCTGCCCGTCCGGCGTGAACGGGGTCGGCAAAACCGAAAATACACCCTCGAATTGTGACATCCACCTATCTTTCATCTATCGATGAACAATCTAGAATTTCACGCCTTCCGATCAGAAGTCTCCATAAACGGCTTCCATTTCTCCTCCGGAGAAGGAGATGTCAAAAGACTCACGAGAATCAGACTGAGAATAGAGGCGCCGGCAGCAGGCAGAATGATGTAATCAGTCTCAATGAACGGTTCTGGCAAGATAAGGTTAACAATAGTAATTACTAGTGTTACACCCATCCCAGCAGCAATTGAAGATACACCACCAGCCACTGTAACGCGTTTCCACAAAAATGCTGCCAAGAGAGCTGGGGTGATTCCCGCTCCGACCATCGCATAGGCCGTAAACGCCATCTCCAGTATGGTTTGGAAGAAGTGTGCCACGACAAACGCCGTGATGCCGAGAATGATGATCGCAATGCGCTGAAACAGAACAATGCTCGTTTCGGACACAGAAGGATTGATGAAACGCTGATAGATATCCCGAGCAACGTTCGTGGAAGGCACCATCAAGAATGTGTTGGCAGTCGAAAGGATGATCGCCACAGCCCCGCAGAGCATCACCACACCGGCCACGGTTGGCAGGTCGAATCTCGCCAGATAAAGCAAGATCGTCTCCGTCTGCGCGCTGTCCAAGACACCGTTCTCGCCAAGGAATGGTGCGAGAGTCAAATACTTGGAGGCACCAAACACTGAAAGAACGGCCAGCATTGTTTCCAAGAACACTACTCCGACAATCATGCCGATGACAGCCTTGCGGGCAGCTGACTCATCTTTTGCGGAAAAGATCTTCTGATACATACTGCTTTCACCCAGCAACAGAAAAAAAGTCGGGAAAAATATCCCCAACACCCAAATGAGGTTGTTCCCACCAAACACTGCCAGGTGATCTGACGGCAGTGTCTCAAACTGGCTTGAACCTCCAACAGCAATAAACGCCAGTGGTACTGCAATGATAATCGCCGCCGTCATCATGATGCCGTTAAACAAGTCAATGCTCAAGATGGAGACCATTCCTGCGCCGACAGTGAACAGGATTACAAACCCACATGTCAAGGCGGCACCAACCACCGGATCCAATCCAATCAAGATATTGAGTAATCTGCCACCACCTCGAAATTGGTAGCCTGCAATAGTAAGATAGGCAATGATCACCGCAGACGTACCGAGCAGTCTCGCAGCCGCATTATAGCGTTTTTCCAGAATATCGCTGAT
>JAPUKJ010000271.1 GCA_027295705.1 Ignavibacteria bacterium
AGGTTGTCCAAGAGATTCACAGCGCGACGCTGGGAGGCGGTTGGCACGGCGAGCTGTTAAATCGAAGGAAGGACGGGACCGAGTTCCTCGTCTCGCTTTCCACCTCCATCGTCCGGGATGAACTGGGGCAGCCGATTGCTCTCATGGCCGTTGCAAGAGACATCACCGAGAGCAAGAGCGCGGAGGATGCCCTGCGCCAAAGCGAGACGAAATACCGCTCGTTGTTCAACAATGTAGCAGATTCGATATTTATCTTCGACAAGGAAACAAACCGTTTTCTAGACTGCAACGAATCTGTATTAAGGAATTACGGGTACTCGCTAGATGAATTAAAAAGCATGACACCATTTGATCTTCATCCACCGGAAGAGTTAGCGAAGGTGAAGCACAACATAAACATTAAGAATGTTGCCGAACCATTTTCCTATACCCACCTTACAAAGGGGGGTCGACGCATAGATGTGGAAATCCTTTCAGATGAAATTGAGTACCAGGGCCGACCAGCATGGATTAGTATCGCCAGGGATATCACTGAGCGGCTGTCTGCCGAACAGGCAGGCAAGCAGGCAGAAGAGCTTCAAGCAGCAGTGTATCGCATCGCTCAAGCGGCAGACAAATCGCGTAGACTGGAAGACCTCTATCAGTCGGTTCATGAGATTATCCAAGATGTTATGCCTGCAAACAATTTCTACATTGCGCTTTATGATGAAAAGGAAGACCTAATACATTTTCCTTACTTCGTAGATGAAGTCGATGTTCCATCTCCTCCACAAAAACCGGGCAAGGGATTGACCGAATATGTACTGCGCACCGGCAAATCATTGCTCTGCACAGCGACAGTTCATGAGGAATTACAGCGCCGCGGGGAGGCCGAACTCGTCGGAGTCCCCTCGCCTATTTGGCTCGGGGTCCCCCTTGTTGTTGAGAATAAGAGCATCGGGGTCATGACCGTGCAACATTACACGGACCCAGAAGCATATGGAAAACGTGAGCAGTACATCCTGGAATTTGTTTCTTCACAAGTAGCAAAAGCGATTGATCGTAAGCGCGCTGAAGAAGCTCTGCAGGTAAGTGAAGAGCGGTACCGACGGTTCTTCATGGAAGACGTCGCGGGAAATTACATATCGACACCGGACGGCAGACTGCGTGTGTGTAACGCTGCATTCCTGCGTATTTTTGGCTTCAAATCAATGGAAGAAGCGATCAAAAGCGATGTCAAGTCATTCTACCCAGAACCACACAAGAGATCAGAATTCCTCGATGCCCTTCGGAGAAACAAGAAACTGGTCCACCGTGAATCTGAGCTTCGCAAACAAGACGGCACGCCCGTGCACGTAATCGAGAATGCGATTGGCACTTTTGACGCCAACGGAGATCTTGTAGAGATTCAGGGCTATATCCTAGACACCACCGCGCAGAAGAAACTTGAGGAACAGCTCCTTCACGCACAAAAGATGGAAGCAGTGGGGGAACTCGCTAGTGGAATCGCTCATGATTTCAACAATGTCCTGAGTGTTGCGCTCGGTGGTGTACAACTCATCCGGACACATTCCTCGGACCCGCAGATCGAACGCTTTGCTCGAATGATTGAGGACGCGACACTCAGAGGATCGGCAATCGCAAAGCAGCTTCTCCAGTTCTCCCGTGCTGAAGCTTCTACACTCGAGCCTATATCGCTCACCCAGATAGTTATGGAGGTCAAGAAACTCGTTGACCATTCGTTTCTCCGCACAATTTCCGTCGAGCTTGGCATCAATGTCAAGCAAGGCGTTATTATGGGAGATGCTGGCCAGATACACCAGGTGCTTCTTAATTTGTGCATCAATGCTAGGGATGCCATCCTCAATCGCCCAGAGGGCGTCACGGGAGGCAAGATTACTCTATCCATTGAGGAAGCGCAAGGCGATTTTGTCAGAGAAAGACTTGGCGAGACTACAGCCGATCACCATGTGGTCATTCAAGTTTCAGATAATGGTATCGGCATTCCAAAAGATGTTCGCAAACGCATGTTCGATCCCTTCTTCACTACAAAAGACATCGGCAAGGGAACAGGATTAGGGCTCTCTGTTGTACATGGCATTGTCAAATCGCATCATGGCTTCATCGACGTAAAGAGTCAAGTTGGCAAAGGAACCACTTTCCTCATCTATTTCCCCAGCGTGCCGCACAAGCTCGCTGAGGAAACAGCTAAGGCTCCCCTATCAATCAAAGGTGGGGATGAGACAATTCTCGTCATAGAAGATGAAGAGACACTCCGAGATTTGGTCAGAGAAACACTGACGCGTGCAGGGTACACCGTTATTGAAGCAAAAGACGGAGAGGAGGCCCTATCGCTCTATCGCGAGACGAAACAATCCGTCAGCCTGGTTCTCTCCGACATCGGGCTGCCAAAAATGTCCGGCGAGCAAGTATTGAAGGGATTGAAAAAGGTCAATCAGGAAGTAAAAGTAATCATCAGTACAGGGTTCATTCGGGAGGATAAGAAAGCTGAGCTGCTCAAGGAAGGAGCGCTTAGTGTAATTCACAAGCCTTATAGTTCACTTGAAATGCTCAGGTCGATTCGTGAGGCCTTGGATCAGGGTGCTTGAGAAGGAATTCTTGCTGAAACAAACATTCCGAATGCTGTCAAAGGAGTCATAATTTATCCCAGACTCTACTCGTAACGAAGAGCCTCAACGGGATCCAACGCGGACGCCTTCCAGGCAGGATACACACCGAAGATAATGCCGACTAGTGAACAGACGCCAAGGCCGATGGCTGCCCAATCCCACGGAATAACTGCTGGAATTTCCAACAGTAGCCCCACGACATTTCCACCGATGATACCAAGGACGACTCCTACGATACCTCCAATCTCACACAAGAAGACTGCCTCGATCATGAACTGGGAAAGAATATCCCTCCTTTGCGCGCCAATAGCTTTTCGTATACCTATTTCCCTCGTTCGTTCCGTCACGGAAACAAGCATGATGTTCATTATGCCTACCCCTGCCGCAAGCAGGGCAATGCAACTCACGACGAGGACCCCAAGCCGAAAATAAAAGGTGAACTCGTTGAACCGCTTGATCACTGAGTCACTCGAGAAATATCCAAAGTCATCCTCTTCTCCTGGCGGCACCTTCCGAGCGGTACGAAGAATTGACCGCGCTTGTTCCAGGCAATCATCAAAGACTTCCCGGTTAAGCGCTTTCACCATAATGTGCATACTCCTGCTATACTTGCCATACTTCTTGAAGTACGTAGGAAGGGGTATGTTTGCGAAGTTGACAGATCCACCAAGCATATCTTTCTTAGTATGGAATACTCCAATGACCTGATACCAAGAACCATCGATGCGAACTTCCTCCCCGACTGGATTAATAGACGGAGGAAAGAGTTCCTCGGCAACCTGCTTTCCAAGAATAATAACAGATCTGGCCATATCCATGTCCTGCTGGGTAAATCCACGACCAATTTCGACTATCCAGTCATTCGTTATCAACCCCTCAATATTCTCTCCTGCCAAAGAGACGTTGGGATTCGTTCCCTCACCTCGCCACCAGACAATCCTACCCATCTGCCACGCTTCGATGCCCACTGCCTCTGCTAGTGTTGTTTTCTGATGGACCTGTAAAGCTTGTTCATACGTGATATCTTTGCGATTCCTCCATTTCCTGCGCCGCGAAGCCGAACTTTCAAACGCCCCGACAACTTTCTGCAGCTGGAATGTGTTTGCTCCGAGCTGGCTTAGGCCTTCCTCAATGCTGTTCCGCAGGACACCCATAGCTGTCATCACCACAATAATGGAAAACACGCCGACGACAATTCCTATTAGTGTGAGACCTGCCCGGAGTTTGTTACCACGGATGGCGCTTAATGCCAACATGAGATTCTCTTTTAGGTTCGCCCAGTCAAAAACAGATTTACTCATGACGCAACGCCTCCACAGGATCCATTTTCGCGGCACGATAAGCGGGCAAAAAACCGGCAATAACACCAACGCTGATGGAAATAGCTATAGCAATAAACACAACAACTATAGGCATTGAGGTAGGTAAGAATTGGTCGACGATAAGGCTCGTGACATAAGCAACAAACAATCCGATTACTCCCCCAATAACGCATAATGACGCGGCTTCGATGAGAAATTGAAGCAGGATTGTTCGCTTCGGCGCGCCGATTGCTTTCCGGATGCCAATCTCTTTTGTTCGTTCAGTGACAGACATAAACATGATATTCATAATGCCGACACCGCCAACCAAGAGTGAAAGACCTGTAATAAAAAGCCCGATAGCGGCAATGGTGGCACTGATCGGATCGAATGTGTCTGTTAGAAGTTCTTGTTGGTTAATGTTGAAATTGTCCCGATCTCCAGGTGATAGGCGTCTCACCTTGCGCATGATCCCCTCAAGCTCCATCTTTGCATCCTCCATGCTCTCCTGGTCTGCCACCCTCACCTGTATTGTCACGTGACGATGTTTTCCAATACCAAAATGACTTTGAAATGAGAGAAGCGGAATGTAGATGCGCGTGTCAGAGGTGAATTCTCCAAAGAGCCCACCTTGCTTCTCAAAAAAGCCAAGAACAGTGTAGGGATGCCCTGCAACACGAATGGTCTTACCGATTGGATCCTCTCTTGGAAAGAGATTCTCAACAACGGTCGCACCTATCGCGCAGACAGGTCGACCCCCTTTTGACTCTTCTTCGGTGAAGAAGCGGCCGTCCTCCAGCGTCACGCCGGCTGCAAACAAATAAGCGTTCGTCGTCCCACTGATCATTGGATCCTCAATAGCGTTATTGCCGTATGTGGCTCGGCGCCTTGTGGCCACTACGGGAGCCACAGCTTCTATCAGGGAGGCGTGCCGTTCAATCTTGTCGGCGTAGTGGGTTTTGAGGTTAGGTCTATTCCGGATCGTCTGCCAGTCTTCGTTCGACACCCAGGGAAACTTTTGGATGTATAAGACATCGGTTCCAAACGCCTCCGCACTCTTGTCGAAAGCGATATTGACACCTTCAATCGCGGTCGCCATTACGGTTACAGCCCATATGCCAATGATAATACCTAACGTTGTCAATACCGAGCGCATCTTGTTCGCGCGGATCGACCTGAACGAAATCGATAAACCTTCCTTCAGCTCTGTCAGGAAATACAGCATGCGTTCTCCGGCTTATGAAACCTGAGGAACAGTGTAAGTCTTTCTTTTTAAAACCTTCTCATCACTCTCGACTTTGCCATCAAGCAAATGGATGATCCGGTGTGCGTGTTCTGCAATGTATCCTTCGTGTGTAACCAAAACGATTGTATTTCCCTGGTGGTGCAAGTCCTCGATTAGCTTCATAATTTCTTTACCGGTCTTCGTGTCAAGATTTCCCGTCGGTTCATCAGCAAGGATGATGGAGGGGTTCGTCACGAGCGCCCGCGCCACAGCAACTCGCTGCCGCTGCCCGCCCGAAAGCTCGTTTGGCTTGTGATGTATACGATCTCCCAATTGAACGTGCTCAAGGGTTTGCTTCGCACGACGCCTACGCTCGGTTGCAGAGACTCCAGCGTAGATCAACGGAAGCTCAACATTGTGCAGAGCGTCCGATCGAGCAAGTAGATTGAATGTCTGAAATACAAATCCAATCTCCTTATTCCGGATTTTTGCCAGTTCATTGTCATCCATTTCGCTGACGTTGATTCCGTTAAACTCATACATGCCGGATGTTGGGGTATCAAGGCAACCGATGATGTTCATCAACGTTGATTTCCCTGAACCCGATGGGCCCATAATGGCAAGATACTCATTAGACTGAATCGTCAGTGACACATTTTGGAGGGCGTGAACGGCCTCCACTCCACCCATGTCGTATGTCTTGACTATACTTCTTAGCTCAATGACATTCCTCATAAACGTCCTCCTAAGATTCCCTTGGTAGCGCGTGCTAAACAGTACCCTGAAGGTGTTTACGTGCTTTTGCTATCCTTGCTCCGGTCCTGCTTCTTGGGCTCTTCCACCCTTACCCGCGCTTCATCCTCTAATTCTCGATTGATCGCTTTGTAACTACCCGACACGACTTCGTTTCCCTCCTCAAGTCCTTCAGTGATCTCCACGTAAGAATCGTCACTGATCCCACGCTTAACTGGCGCTGCCTTCGCGATTCCTCCTTCCACCAGAAACACAATTTCCTTTGGCTTGTCCCTTCTCCGTCTCGGACGATTATTGCTGACCGCGACAGCACCATCCTCATCGCCGGATCCCTCCTCACTGATTTCCTCTTTCGGTGTGCGGATGGTGACACTCTGAATAGGAACCGCAAGAACATTCTCTTTCGTTTCGGTCGCAATATCTCCGGTCATCGACATACCGGGTCTCAGTTTTATATCCTTGTCCAGAATACGCATCCTAATTTCAAAATTGGTCACCTCTTCTTGTGTGCCAAGACCTTGCGTCTTTGCAGTGCTTGCGATCTCGTATACGACCGCCTTCACCTTACGGTCAGGGAACGCATCCACGTCAACGCGAGCGGTGTCACCGACTGAAACGAGAATGACATCCGTTTCGCTGACATCCACGCGACCTTCCATTCTTGAGAGATCAGCAATCGTCATCACGTCGGTTCCCTGGAATTGATTTGTCCCCAGTACACGCTCTCCAAGCTCCGAGTTCAATTGACTTACGGTACCATCCATTGGAGAGAGGATCGTTGTCTTCCTTAGGTTCTCTTCAGTCTGATCGAGCGAAGCCTTCGCTTGTGCATACACCGCTTTGCTAATCTCATATGCTGCTCTTGCCCCATCAAACTCTGATTCAGATACCAAGCCTTTTTGATAGAGGTTTTCAAATCGTCTAAACTCTAGTTCGTTCTTGCTGAGATCGGCTTTTGCCCGCAGCAACCCGGCCGACGACTGATTTCGCTGCGCAATGTAGGAATCTGGTTTGATCCTGAGGAGGAGATCTCCCTTTCTTACTTTCTGTCCTTCTTTTACCGGGAGAGCAACGATTTCTCCACTCACCTCGGGAGAGATTTTCACCTGAACCTCAGGCTGAATTTTCCCAGTTGCCGTTACCAACTGTGTTATAGTCCTCCGCTTCACGGGTTCAGTCTGTACAGGGATAATCGGCTCTTTGTTACTTCCGAGGAAGACAATCAATGCAAGCACTACAATCACTGCGCCGGAAATAGAGAAGATAATGGCTTTCTTCTTTGATTTTCTTTTGTGGTTAAGTGCCATGTGAAGATACTCCTTAATGTAGTGGACTAGCCCTTACGTCGGCCTGTTTAGTAAGTTTTTTCGCCGATCACAAACTCAAGACTGCGCTTCGCAAGAATGTAGCCATATGTGGCATTAACTTGACTCGCCTGGGCATTTACAAGACCTGCGTTGCCAGTTAGCAAATCGAGCAGGGTACCAGCTCCGAGATTATATCGCGCCTCGGCAATCTTGCGGTCTTCGGTTGCCGAGATGAGCCCCTTCTGACTCACTTCATACTGCTTACGAGCCGCATCGAGGTCAAGTAAGGCTTTCTTCAACTCTACATTTATGTCACGCTCGGCCTGTATCAGAGAAATTTCAGCATTCCTCTTGGTCACACTCGCTGATAGAAGGGCTTGATTTGTTCGGAATCCGTCAAACAGATCCCACCGGAAATTGATTCCCCATGTGATGTTCTTGTTGTTTGAAAGGTTTGAGATCTGCTCGCTTGACAGCCCGTAGCCTGCCGACGCAATGATTGAAGGAAAGTAACCACTGCGCGCAGCTGTCTCACCAGATTCTGAAGCGTAAAGGAATTCCTTTGCACTCATGTAGTCCGGCCGACTAGCAAGAGCCCGCTGACTCAATGCGAGAAAATCGCTGTATCGTTCCAGCGTCGCATCAAGTTCGAGTTTTGAAATTGTTTTTGAGATTGCAGGATCGGCAAGCTCATATTCTTCTGACACATCGAGACCAATCAGAGCAATTAGGTCAGCCTTGGATTTCTCATAGTCATTCTGCGCATTGATCAGATTGAGCTCGTCTGCTGCTACTTGTGATTGCTGACGGTACACATCAGCCAGCGAAAGAGCGCCAACACGGTTCGACTCGGTAATGCGCTCGAGTTGCCGACGACCTCGCTTCAAATTCTCCTCGCTAACCTTTACTAGCTGTTCGTTTCGGAGAACATTCAAATATCCTCTTTCGACATCATACACTATGGTTTGCCTCGTTCGGGCAGATTGATGCTCTGTCGCTATTGCGTTGGATTTTGCGCTGCTGAAACTCGCTTCGCGTGCGAAACCATCGAACACGGTATAGCTCAAATCGAGACGAGTGGAAAATCTGTTGGTGACGCTAAAGGATGCAGGGATAGGAACCGGCTGACCCCCAATTATCTCTGTGGTAGAGCCTGCAACGTCACTTTGTGTCCGATTCCAACCCCCGGATACTCCAAGGGTTGGCAGATAGCTACCATACGCAGCAAGAACGTCGCTCTGTGCACCCTCAATATTATTTTGCGCCTGAACCACATTGAGGTTGTTCTCAAGCGCGGCCTGCTTTGACTGTTCAAGTGTTAAAATCTTAGCCTGCGAGTAAAGGATGCTTGTCAGGACCAAAGTAGCCAACGCGATACATTCGATGACTCTCATATCTAACTCCATATGTAAGAACCTGGAATAAGAGAAGCTATGCTGAGTAAACTTGCATTTGTGACCAGAAGAACCTGCACTGGACGGAACATCAGCACCTAATAACATCCAGCAAAAAGATTGGCATAAGCAAAGCTAGTAGCAAGGATTGTGCGGAATCTATTGATTAGACGTCATTTCGCACCAAAAGTTTCATCGTCTGAACAAGAAGATGAGGTCAATCACTAAGAATTTCATCCTTTATCTTGAGAAGGAACTCCAATGCAGCATCGTGCTCGTTCGGGATCTTGCCTTCCAAAACAGCCTCTTCAATTGCTTTTTTTAGCGCGCCGACTTTTTTCCCGGGTTGTAATCCGCAAACGGCCATAATTTCGTCTCCCTTGACCGGTGGCTGCCAGTTGCGCAGTCTGTCCCTTTCTTCAACCTGAACAATTTTCTGCATGACTATGTCATAGTTCTTCGTGTATTTCGCGACCAAGCGCGGATTCTTAGACGTTATGTCCGCCCGGCAGAGTTTCATCAAATCGTCGATATCTTCCCCGGCATCAAACAACAACCTTCGCAGCGCCGAATCAGTGACAATATCGTTGACCAGCACCATAGGGCGGAGATGAAGCCTGACAAGTTTCTCGACGTACGGCAGCGGTTCCATCGGCAATTTCAGATGTTTGAAAATGCCTTTCATCATCCGCGCACCGAGCTCTTCGTGACCATGGAACGTCCATCCGACACCCGGTTTGAAGGACTTCGTTGTCGGTTTGGCGATATCATGCACGAGTGCACTGAATCGGAGCCAGATATTGTCTGTCGCATCGGCAATGTTGTCCACCACAGTGCAAGTGTGAACAAACACATCCTTATGATGATGGTCTTTGCGCTGATCCACGCCGGCCATCTGAGCGATCTCTGGAAAAACGATGTGCATAATCCCCGTGTCGAACATTAAGCAATGACCAATTGATGGCTTTGGGCTTTTGAGGATTTTCAAAAACTCATCTGTGATCCTTTCCTGCGAAACAATCGAGAGTCTTTCCTTCATCTCCTTGATGGCAACCAGAGTTTTACCCTCGATTGAAAACTCAAGCTGCGATGCAAACCGAATTGCACGAAGGATGCGAAGCGGGTCGTCACTAAATGTTCTCGCAGGATCAAGTGGAGTTCTGATGACTCGGTGTTTTAGATCTTTTTGACCATTGACTGGATCATGAAGATCCCCGAACCCTTTTCTATTCAAGCACACAGCAAGTGCGTTTACGGTAAAGTCACGCCGCAGCAAATCATCCTCCAACGTGCCTGTACTTACCTGCGGCTTGCGCGACGTGACTTCGTAGCGCTCCTTCCTTGCTCCCACGAACTCGATCTTTCCGTGTTTGAGCGGCACCATGGCAGTTCTGAATTTCTCGTGCACCACGACTTTCTTCGTCCCGAGCTTGCGAGCAACCGTTTTCGCAAAGCCGACGCCATCGCCAATCACAAGAATGTCAATATCCTTGTCTTCAATACCGAGAAGAGCGTCACGCACGTACCCGCCAACAACGAAAACACAGAGATGTTCTTCGTCCGCAATCGACCCAATCTTAGTAAGACGTGGATCTGAGATCGTTATGCGGTCTTGATGTTCTTCCACGTTTGTTGATCGATCTTTCTCATAATAATGTTCGCCACCTCGAGCGCACGCTTTCCATCCTCAGCCGTCACGAGTGGCTCCGAGTTCTGTCTAATCGTCTTTGTAAAGAGTTCCAACTCGTACTTCAGTGCATTTACTTCCTTCACTTCGGGCTGTTCGTACACTATCTTATGTTTGTATTTGCCTGAACCCAATTCTCCCAGCATCATTGTACCCTGGGCGGTCGATTCGTTTGCATCGACCAATTTGAACACCTCTGCAAGACCCTCGGAGAAGTCAATGGATATATATTCATTGCGTTGGAACAATCGCATTTTGCGCATTTTGCGCTGTGAGATTCGGCTTGCTGTAACATTTGCGACGCATCCATTCTCAAACTGAATCCTCGCATTGGCAATGTCTGCGGTGTCGGAAACAACTGCAACACCGTTTGCGTCAACACGAACCACCGGCGATTTGACAAAGCTCAGAATGATATCAATGTCGTGGATCATCAGATCGAGCACAACTGGAACGTCGGTGCCCCGGGGATTGAATTGCGCAAGACGGTGCGATTCAACAAACATTGGATTGATCTGATATTTATCCAGGGCGAGGATTGCCGGATTAAAACGCTCAATGTGACCCACTTGAACGATAACCCCTTTTTTCTTCGCCAGCTTGACCAATGCATCCGCCTCAGCGATGCTCTGTGTTACAGGTTTTTCAATGAACACGGGGATGCCCTGTTCCAATGCTTTGCGCGCAACTTGAAAATGAGCAGTCGTGCTTGTCGCAATGGTTAACGCGCCGACGTTACATAATAGTTGATCAAGATTCTCCGCAGCTGTAGTAGTGAACTCTGAGGCGATCTTGCGTGCCTTATCCATGTCAATATCATGCACTCCGGCAAGATACACGTCAGGCATTTCTGCTAGCATCTTGGCGTGCAACGAGCCCAAATGCCCGACACCTACTACGCCTATGTTTAGCCGTTCCACCTCGTTACCTTCTATCAATAGGACCCATGAATTAGCGGACTGCTGACCCCCCTTGCAAATCCCACGATTCGATCGAACCCTCCAAAGCGGGGATCATTGAAGTATACCATAACTGCATACGTGTTCGACGTACGCCAATCATTACCCTCCAGAGCAAGCCAATCTTGGTCAATGACACCCTGAACAGAATCGCTCCACGCGCCGGTGACGTACTGATAATCATAAATCCCACGACGAAGAAGTTTCCTGTTCACGAACGAGAGTTCGGACTTATCATACGCTAGTTTGTCATCAAGCGTCGGTTCCCAATCGTTGAATGGTCCGACCAGATAGATATCTTTGCCACCTGCAGTTACAGACTGAAAGTCCTGATCTGCAAGGTCAAGTCGAAAGAACACCTCAAGATAATCTGAATTGATGCCTGTAAATCTCTCACGAAACGCAGTTCCGTTGCTGTCAGGCCCTGTCCTCCAATAATTACGTTGTTGGTCCGCTCCTTCGACAAGACGTACAACCGATCTGTTTGGATAACGCGTTGTGTTACTGAGATCCAGAGTCCGGTACTCATTACCTGGATGTACATCGGTGATCGTAAAGAACCTGAATCCTGTATTGAATCCTTCGACAACGGTGAAGGGATCTTCGTCAAACGTCTCGATGCGGAATAGGTGATGAAATCTTCTGTTTTGATATACATCCACTGTGGTAAAGAAATAGCCCTCTATCTCGTTTGGAAGCTGAACACGCACATCAATCTTGTGAACCTGATTAAGAGGTGACGGCTCAGTTGTAAGAAATTCGTTGGTCACTGTAACATCGGTTGGTACACTATTATCCACAACAAAAAACCTCCCCTCGGCAAACACCGTTGTTTCATCTTCGTCCATTACCTTGAAGATCCAGTTGCCTGAATAGTTGAACCGGACGATACCTTCTTCATCTGGAAATCGGTTTTTGTAACGGTAGCGATAGTGCGCTACGCCTCCTGGAGAAGTCCTGAATTCAAGATAAAAAGAAGTGTTGTGGTTCTCATCTTGTACAAAAACATTATCGTCTGGCAACCAGTTGCGGTCACAGTGGAGGAAACGGATCTTTAACGGCGGCGGCTCGGTCGCCAAAACGTCGAACTGAATCGTGATGTAGTTTCTCGACCGGACAGGTAAACCGAAGTGATCCAGACTATCGCGAACAATGACAGGAAAATTCCGTTCGTTTTCCAGCGCGTACACAGAGAGCCCTCTCACAATGGGCGGGACCCCGGTGGAGTATTCCTCAAGACTCTGGGCATTGATTGCAGATACCCACACGAGACTCATCCAAGTCCACCACCCCGCTAGCACGTAGTTCATTTTCTGCCCCACACAGCGAGATCACCTTTTGTCCGTTCGAGTTCGTCCGATTGCAGGGTCGCAGGTACGTATGCAATTTCGTAACCCTCAATAGGTGAGGCTGTAGTGACAACATAGTCCGCAAGTGCCGATGCGTCACGGCCTGGGTAGCTGACTGCCTTCCCCAAGTAAAAGCCTAACCTGCCCGGTTGATCGGCAGCGATTGTCGCGTCCTGAGGCACAGTTGCCTTGAGCCAATATGCAACTGACATGTGCTGCTGAGCCTGATCTATTGAATGCCCCATAGTGCTTCTAGTGACAGCATGGAATTCAACTTGAGCCAGCACAAGCAGGAAACCAGTAAGCGCAAACATCACAGGATGCACATTTTGCGGGCGACTGATTACGTTGAGAAGCTGCCTTAATCCAAAGAACGCGTACATGATAAGCAACGGAATGAGCATCAGCCACAA